>CAYGQI010000024.1:0-16346 GCA_964351925.1 uncultured Anaerolineales bacterium
CCATGAGGAGAGCGGAGAGGGAGATCAAGGACAGGAGCGCTATAGAAGAGATACTGCGGAAAGCCACGGTATGCAGGCTCGCTGTCTGCGACGGCAACGTGCCCTACGTTGTCCCACTGAACTTTGGGTACAGTGATAATCGCCTCTACTTTCATTCTGCCCCTGAGGGCAGGAAGATGGAGACGATCAAGGCCAACCCCCACGTTTGCTTCGAGGTGGATGTCGATCACGAGCTTGTGCCGGGGGAGATACCATGTGGGTGGACGGTCAGGTACCGCAGTGCCATTGGGTTCGGCCAGGCACGCCTGCTGGACGATGTGGCACAGAAGAAGAGGGCCCTCGACATCATCCTCGGGCACTACGGGCGCGGACCGTTCGAGTATCCCGAAGGAGCTTTCGACGAGGTTGCTGTCGTCGAGATCGAGATCGAGAGTCTGACCGGCAAACAGTCGGGGTACTAGCGCCCTCTCGGAACAACGGTCCAGAGGGTCCCGCGAAGTACGTGGCTATCGGGGGCGGAGGAGGAAGGGCGAGGGTCCGCTCCGGATGGCTCCGACGGCGGCCTTCAAGGTCCCTTGGAGGCACGCCTGTGAGCACTACCAGGAAAGAACCGCGGATAATTGACAGGAGTACGTCCTCAAAGAATACCAGGAGTTTCTTCTTGGTGTTGGTCGAGTTTCTCACCGCCCTTGTGTTGCCCCGCAGAGCCCGGCGTCGAGAAGTGTCCAGCGATTTGTGTCAGGTCCAAGTTGACTATCCTCCCAAAGTATGGCATAATGCACGTAGGTACAACGCAAAGCCTATCGATGGAGGAACAGGGCGTGGAAACTGTGACGGTGTCCCCAAAGTACCAAGTGGTGATTCCGAGCAGGGTTCGGGAATCGCTAGGCGTAGAGCCTGGGCAGAAGGTGCAAGTTATTCTGTATGATCACCGCATCGAAATGATCCCCGTGAGGTCGATCCGGGAGACACGAGGGTTCCTGAAAGGTATCGATACCTCGGTGGATCGGGAGCCGGATCGATCATGAACGTAGTGGATTCGAGCGGCTGGCTCGAGTACTTTGCGAACGGTCCCAATGCGGGCTTCTTTGCTCCAGCGATAGAGAACACCACTGAGCTGATAGTACCGACGCTCAGTTTGTATGAGGTGTTCAAACGAGTGCTGCAGCAGCGGGGAGAAGGGGATGCACTGCAGGCAGTTGCAGCGATGATGCAAGGCAGAGTCGTCGACGTGGACACAGACCTGGCACTGAGCGCGGCCAGGTTGTCCGCGGCGTTCAGACTGCCCATGGCAGACAGTGTGATGCTGTCCTCAGCGCAGATGCACCGAGCGACTCTCTGGACGCAGGATGCGGACTTGGAGGGGATTCCGGGGGTGGAGTACATTGCCAAGAACTAGGCGCACTGCTGTGGCTCCGCCAGCCTGGCGACATAGTCTGCGCTCGACGCTATCCCGGGGTACTACGCGCAGGGGCCATTCGAATATCCAGAAGGAGCTGTCGACCGGGTTGCCGTCTTAGAGGTGGACATCGAGAGTCTGACCGGCAAACAGTCGGGGTATTAGCGCTGACACGAACGCCATGGAGGAGGATGACGAGGGCGAGGTTCTTCTCCGGATGGCGACGGCGGCTGTCCCGTTCGCCTTAGTCTATACATGGCCAACGGCCTATTGTGTCCCCCAAGTATTTGCCTAGCCTGCCGAAGCACACACCGGTGGAATCGCCTCGCCCCCCTCTATACCCTATGTTACCAGATGGGGATTAAAGACCCATAAAAGAGTAGTTAAGGAAATCTTAAAGGTACAACGCGTCGTTGGCTGCCTGAGGGAGCGTTTCGCAGCGCGTGCGAGTGCCTTCGACGAGCCCTATTAGGGTCGTCCAACGCCCTCAAGAAAGCGATGAGGGAACATGCTGCTAAGGGCCTGGTGGTTCTCGAGGACGCCGCAGCAGGCACCACTCCTGCCAGGGTCAGCCAGTGTTGTGGAGTTTGACGCACCATGGGGAGACACGGGGCCTCGGAACGAGGAAAAACGCGCAGTCGACACTTCTCTCCTGGTCTCAGGGGCGTGCTGGGATACGGCACTGGACGCGTGCGGTGCGAAGGGAAAGCTTCAGTGCCCTACGGCAGGGTTGGCGTGCGCCGACGGCCGTGAGTAGCCGTGCCTCAATGCCATCTTCTGTACGGTGTCCCAGGAGGGCTCGCAGCGAGGGGTTCAGCCCTTTGGGAGCGCTGGAATGGAGGGGCAGTGCACAGAGGTAGTGCGATAAGGAAGAATGCCACCCCTCGGGGTGGCATTCTTACGTCACAGATCAGCCAAGGGGCGTCGCTACGGCACCATGGCTAGCACGGTCACGGAGCGTCCCACCAGGTCGATCAGAGGCTGAGGGTACAGCCCAATGACCATCACCATGACCACGCAGATGATGGCCGCGGCCATGGGGAAGCGCGGTAGGGAGAGCCGCTCCTCGGAAGGAGGCGCCAGGAAAAACATCTGGCGCACCACGTTGAAGTAGTAGACCACCGAGATGACGCTGTTCAGGACGCCAATGATGGCCAGATAGTAGTAGCCGGCCTGAACAGCCGCTCCAAACACGAACAGCTTGCCCACGAACCCCGCCGTGGGAGGCAGTCCCGCCAGGGACATGAAGAAGATGACCATCACCGCCGCCAGCGCGGGAGCCCTCCTTACCAGTCCGGCGTAGTCGCTTATCTCGTCGGAGTTGGTGACGTGGGAGAAGGCGATAACGGCGATGAAGACCCCAGCGTTGGTGAAGAGATAGGCCATCAGATAGAGCAGTACCCCGTGGATACCGACGGTGAAGGGGACGATACTCACGATACCCACCAGGATGTACCCCGCTTGGGCGATACTGGAATAGGCCAGCATCCGTTTGATATTGGTCTGGCGCATGGCGGTGAGGTTGCCCAGGGTCATGGTCACCAGGGAGATGCCCATCAGGATCGCCACCCAGTCAAACTCGAACTGGGGTACGGCGGTGATCAGCACTCTCAGTAGAATCGAGAAGCCCATGGCCTTGGGCCCCACAGAGAGGAGCGTAGCCACGGGCGTCGGCGCGCCCTCGTAGGCATCGGGTGACCACTGGTGGAAGGGAACCAGGGCCATCTTGAAGGAGAACCCGGCCAGCATGAGCAGGATGGCGGGCAGGATGAGCCAGCGCAGGGGTGGCATGGTGGCCTGCATACTCGTCAGAGCAGAGGAGATTTCGGCGAGGTCCGTCGTGCCCGTCGCCCCGTACATGAGGGACATGCCGTATAGCATCAGCGATGAGGTGACGGCTCCAAAGAGGAAGTACTTCAAGCCACCCTCGCTCGACTTGGCATCGTCCCTGAAGTAGCCCACCAGGACGTACGAAGTCAGGCTCATGAACTCGATGGAGAGGTAGATCATGATCAGGTTGGTGGAGGAGGCCATGAGGGTCATGGCCAGCGCGGCCAGCAGCAGCAGCCCGTAGAACTCGCCGCGATAGCGGGTGCGGGCCTTCATGTACTCCATGGAAGCCAGGACCACCAATCCGGCGGCCAGGCAGGCGATGATGGCGAAGTACAGCGAGAAGGCATCCACGCGCACCATGTTGGACAACAGGGACTGGTTAGTCCCTTGAAGCAACAGGTAGATGGCGGCCACCAGAGGGGGGACAAAGCCCGCCAGCGCCAGGTAGGCCAGGCCGTCCTTGGCCTTCTTGACCACCAGGTCCAGGCCCAACACCAGCAGGGCCCAGACAAGGAGAAGCAGTTGCGGTGAGAGCGAGATCAAGCTTTCAGCCCAGTCCAATTTGGAACCTCCATTCGCCGAACGAACCCCCGCCGGACTAGCCGCCTATCATCAGCGATAGGGTGTGCAGCATGTTATACACGGTGTTGTTCATGATGTTGAGGATGGGCACCGGGTACAGGCCAAAGAGGGCCATGAAGAAGATCAGGGGGGCCATACACAGTATCTCGTACCGCTCCATGTCGGGCAGGCCGGCCCATTTCTCGTTGAGCGGGCCCAGGAACATGCCCTGGATTACCTTCCACAGGAAGAAGGCGGCGGTGACCACCACGCCCAGGACTCCGAAGACCGTCAGCCAGGGGATGATGGCTACAGCGCCCCGGAAGACCATGAACTCGGCGACGAAGCCCGCGAGTCCTGGCAGGCCGAGGGAGGCCAGACAGGCAGTGAGCATGATCGCATAGTAGCGTGGCACCTTCGTCCCCAGCCCGCCGAAGGCCTTCAAGTCCCTGGTGTGTGTTCGCTCGTAGATCACGCCCACCAGGAGGAACAGGCCTCCCGTGATGATGCCGTGATTGAACATCTGCATGACGGCGCCGTTGACTGCTATGGTGGCGCTGTCGAGGAGGGCAGGGTTGCTGGCCATGTGCGAGCCAGCGTAGGCGGCCGCGGCCACGCCCAGCATCACGTAGCCCATGTGGTTGACAGAAGAGTAGGCGATGAGCTTCTTCAGGTCCCACTGGGCCATGGATACCAGGGCGCCATAGACGATGCTGATCAAGGCCAGTAATCCGACGATGGGTGCGTACACCTGGAATGCCTGTGGGAAGATGGGGAGCAGGATGCGCAGGAAGCCGTAGCACCCTAGCTTGAGCAACACGCCAGCAAGCATCACACTGCCCGCGGTGGGCGCTTCGACGTGGGCGTCGGGCAACCAGGTGTGGAACGGAAAAAGGGGTACCTTGATGGCGAAGGCGGTGAAGATGCCCCAGAAAGCCAGCGCCTGTAACGTGAAGTTGTCGGAGAAAGGCTGTCGGGCCGCCATCTCGATGATATCGAAGGTCCCTTCGGCGAAGAACATGGCGAGGATGGCGAGCAGCATGAGCACGCTTCCGGCCAGAGTGTAGAGGAAGAACTTGATGGCCGCGTACTCTCTACGCTCACCTCCCCACACGCCGATCAAGAAGTACATCGGCACCAGGCCGATCTCCCAGAACACGTAGAACAGAAAGAAGTCCAGGGAAGTGAAGACCCCCATCATGCCCATTTCCAGGAGGAGGAAGAAGAAGAAGTACTCCTTAACCCTCACTTTGATCACGTGGGAAGAGTAGTATAGCGAAATGACGGTCAGGAGCGCGGTGAGGAAGACCATAGGCACACTCAATCCGTCCACACCCATGCGGTACTTGATGTTCAGGGTGGGGATCCACTGGTACTCTTCCGTGAACTGGAGCGCCCCCGCCTGGGAATCGTAGTTGAACCAGACTACCACGGACAGGACGAGAGGGATCAAGCTCAGCAGAATACAGAAGAGCTTGATGGTCTTCTCCCTATCCTTGGGGATAGCCAGTACCACCAGCGCGCCCAGCAGTGGGGTGAGGGTGATCAAGGTCAGAATCGGGAAGCCTTCCATCTAAACGTCCTCCTCGAAGTTCACTTACATGTACAAGAACACGCCCATCAGCAGTACCACGCTGATGACGACGATGACCATGTAGTTCTGCACGCGACCCGTCTGGATGAAGCGCAACTCCTCGCCCACGGCCGAGGTGACCCGGCCCACGCCGTTGACGATACCGTCGATGACGTAGGTATCGAAGAGGCGGCTGACGTGGGACAAGCGCTCTGTGAGCTTGCCGATGAGGTTGACGATGGCGTCGATGATGCCTTGGTCGAACCTGAAGAGCACGCCGGCCAGTCCTATGGTGCCGCGAATGACGGTGGCGCGGTAGATCTCATCTATGTAGTACTTGTTCCGCAACAGGGTCCAGACGGCACCCAGACGCATCAGCGGATCTGGCTGGCCCGCCTGAAGAGGTTTGCGGCCGTAGACCAGGTAGCCCAGGCCAATGCCGGCCCCGGCCATGGCGATGGAGATCAGCATCACCGCTGGGTTGAAGCCCACGAGAGGCAGATGCACGTACTGCCACTGGCTGAACTGCTCGGCCAGGAAATGATGGAAGGGGTTGTTGCCCAGCAGCGGTCCCAGAACGGGGACCTCAGCGGGCACACCGAGGAGCCCGACCAACACCGCACCGATGGCCAGGAAAATGAGGGGCACGTACATCGAGGGCGGGCTCTCGTGGGCGTGGATCTCTTTGTTCCGAGGCTCGCCCATGAAGGTGAGAAACAGCAGCCGGGTCATGTAGAAGGCCGTGATCAGCGCGGCCAGGGTGCCCATCACCCAGACCACCAGGTTCCGGTCGAAGGCCACGGCCAGGATCTCATCTTTGCTCCAGAATCCAGCCAGGGGCGGAACCCCGGCCAGGGCCAGCATGCCGATCAGGAAGGTCCAGAAGGTATAGGGCATCTTCTTGCGAAGGCCGCCCATCTCCATCATGTCGTTGGTGTTCACACCGTGGATCACTGACCCGGAGCCCAGGAACAGGAGCGCCTTGAAGAAGGCGTGGGTGATGAGGTGGAACACCGCAGCGACGAACCCGCCGATGCCCAGGGCCATGATCATGTACCCTAGCTGGCTGATGGTGGAGTAAGCCAGTACCCTCTTGATGTCATTCTGGGCGATGGCGATGGTGGAGGCGAAGAACGCCGTGATGGCGCCGATGGCTGCCACCCAGGTCAGGGCAGGCATCCCCTCCAGGACCGCGAAGATGGGGAACATCCTCGCCACCAGGAACACGCCAGCCGCGACCATGGTAGCGGCGTGGATCAGGGCCGAGACCGGGGTGGGACCCTCCATCGCGTCGGGGAGCCAGACGTGGAGGGGAAACTGCGCTGACTTGCCCACGGCGCCTCCGAAGACCAGGAGCGCGATGACGTACATCAGCGTAGGGTTGGTCTCCGCCAAGTGCTCCACTCCCGTGAACACGGTCTCGAATCGCAGCGCCCCCGTCTGGGTGTAGAGCAGGACCATACCCAACATGAGCAGCACGTCACCGATGCGGGTGGTGATGAAAGCCTTCAGCCCGGCCCACATCGCTGACGGCTTCTCGTACCAAAAGCCGATCAACAGGTACGAGCAGAGCCCCATTAGCTCCCAGGAGATGAAGAGCAACAGGAGGTTATCGGCCACCACCAGGCCCAACATGCCGGTGGTGAAGAGGCAGATGTAGGCGAAGAAGCGGGAGTAGCGAGGGTCACCCTTCATGTACCCTGTGGAGTAGATGAAGATCATGAGGCAGACGGTGGGCACCATGAACAGCAAGGCCACAGTGAGTGGGTCGATCTGCACGCCGATGTCCAGAGTGGTGGCACCCGTGGGAATACTCAGCAACGTCAGATGGACCGCTGGCTCCTCCGCGAAATGCGGCATCCGGGCCACGGCGCTGAACACGATGACCATGGAGAGGGCCCAGGCGATGAAGATGGCGGCCACAGCCAGGTAGCCGCTGAGTTTGTGATATCGCCTCACGTAGATCGCGATGAGCGCGAAGGTGAGGAGGGGAACCATGGGGATGAGGGGCACCAGTCTGATAAGATCTTCCATAGTCACCTCTTTGCTAGGCTATTCCATCACCGGCTCAGGCAATGGCTCACCACTTCATCATGTCCACGTCTTCAACGATGACGGTCTCTCTGTTGCGGAAGATGGAGATAATCAGTGCCAGGCCGATGGCTGCCTCCGCCGCGGCCACGGTGATGACGAAGATGGCGAAGACCTGACCGGTCAAGACCTCGGGTGTGATGTAGCGCCAGAAGGCGACGAGGTTAATGTTGACCGCATTGAGCATCAATTCGATGCCCATCAGAATGCCAATGGCGTTGCGGTGGGCCAGGGCCCCGTAGAGACCGATGCAGAACAGAATGGCAGATACGATCAGGTACCAGCTCAAAGGTATCATCGTCTCGGCTCCTTACTGCTTCTCCTCCGTCTCCTCACGCGCGATGATGATGGCACCGATGAGGGCCATGAGCAGAAGGACGGAAGCCACCTCGAAGGGAAGGACGTAGGTGCTCATCAAAGTCTGACCAAGGGCAGCTATGGCATCGGACGGCGGCGCCCCACCGGAGACCTGCCAGGTGGCGGTCACCACCACGTAGAGCAACACGGCGGCCAGGCAGATGGCTACCAGGAGGGCGACCCACCACTGCTCGTTCCAGGTGCGGGTCTCCTTGCTCATCAGTCTCTCGGTGAGCATCACGGCGAAGATGATCAAGACGGCGATGGCACCCACGTAGACCAGCACCTGAACCGCGGCCAGGAATGGTGCCTCGAGGAGGACGTAGAAGCCAGCGACCATAAAGAGACAGGCGATCAGCAGCAGGGCGCTGTAGAAGATGTTCCTGCTGGTGACCATCCCCACGGCTGACCCCACGGCGGCCACAGCCAGGATGATGAAGACGATCTGCATCAGGGTCATGACGGCTGCGCCTCCTTTTCCCCCACCGGCCACACTCCATCGGGCGCATGCTTCCGGCCCCTCTCCAGCATCTGGTCCAGGTTCAAGATCAGCGCCTGGCCCTTGCTGTATTGTCCCAGTTCCAGCTCGGGGGCGTGGCCCAGTGCGCTAGAAGGGCAGATCTGGACGCAGAAGCCGCAGAACATGCAGGTGTTCATGTCGTACTCGTAGGTCGCGGGCACGCTCTGGCCTTCGACTTTCTCCTCTGCGCGGGTGACCTTGATGCTCTCCGTAGGGCAGGTCCGCTCGCATAGCCCACAGGCTATGCATTTGGTGATCCCCTTTTCGGGGTCGGTGAGCAACATTATCGGTCCCCGGTAACGGGGGAACATGGGCACCTTGACCTCGGGGTACTGGATGGTGAAGGCACCTCGTTCTCTGATCCCCATCCTCTCGTACACCGGGCCTGAGGCGTACCTCCTGGGAAAATGCCTCAGGTCTCCCACGTAGGTGTCGACGAAGCGCCTGAGGGTGACCGTCATGCCTTTGAATATCCCTAGAGCAAGCATAGTCGAATCCTTCTTGAACCCTATGACGTACAGGGGGCCAGGCACCTCACTACGAGCTTCTGGCCTCGGGTGCTGCGCTCTTGCTCACCAGCACCACCTGTCTCTTCTCTCTCTTCCAACGCGGGTACTTGGCCACAGCGATGCCCAGGAAAAGCAGCACGTTCACTCCCAGGAGGGCCGCCGCTCCCACCAGGCTGTGAGGCGGGACCAGCTTCGCCACCAGAGCGGTGACCATCAGGTTGGCCAGGGCCAGAGGCACCAGCGTCTTCCATGCGAAGTTCATAAGCTGGTCCACGCGCAGACGGGGCAGTGTGGCTCGCAACCAGATGAGTACGAAATAGAGGAAGTAGGTCTTCAGGAAGAACCAGGCCCAAGAGGGCAGGACGGGGCCTCGCCATCCTCCCAGGAACAGGGTGGTGGCGATGGCACAGATGCTGAAGGCGTTGATGTATTCGGCGAGGAGGAACATGGCGAATTTGATGCCGCTGTACTCGATGTGGTAGCCGGCCACGATCTCCGACTCGCCCTCCGGCAGGTCGAAGGGGGAGCGATTCACCTCGGCCACAGCGGCCGTGAAATAGAGTACGAAGGCCAACGGTTGCAGGACCACGAAGGGTAGACGCCACTCGCCCTGAGCATCCACGATGGAGACCAGGGAGAGGGAGCCCACCAGGAGCAATACACCCACCACCGAGAGGACCATGGGGATCTCATAACTGATCATCTGGGCTACGGTACGCATGCCGCCCAGCATCGAGTACTTGTTTCGTGAGGACCAGCCGGCCATGAAGACGGCGATGGTGCCCAGGGAGCCCACGGCCACGATGTAGAGGAATCCGATGCTGAGGTCAGCAGCCACCATGCCCCTGCCAAAGGGCAGGACGGCCAGGACCAGGAAGGTAGGGATGATGGGGAGGACAGCAGCCAGGTTGAAGATCAGACGGTCGGCCTGCGAAGGGGTGACGTCTTCCTTGGTGAGCAGCTTGACCATGTCGGCCACACACTGGAGCAACCCCCACGGTCCAAAGCGGTTGGGGCCGTAGCGATCCTGAATGCGACCGATGATCTTTCGTTCGAAGACGTTGATCCAGATGATCGATCCCAGGCCGAAGAAGATCAGAACGAGGACCGTGGCCAGCATCATCACGAAGGTCACTGCCCAATCCGGCAGGTAGTTGGCCAGCAGGGATGAGAACCAGGCGCTCAGGTTGACGAAGACTTGGTCAACGAACTCCAGTATCCCTTGAATCGACTGCATGTCCTGCTCCTAGGCTATCTGTCTACTTCACCCATGGTGATGTCAATGCTGCCGATGACGACGACCACGTCGGCTATCTTGTGCCCTCGGCACATGTAGGGCAGCGATTGCAGGTTCACGAAGCTCGGAACGCGGATCTTGTAGCGGTACGGGTGCTCAGAGCCATCGCTCACCAGGTAGAAGCCCAGTTCCCCTTTGGGGGCCTCGGTGCGGTGGTAGATGTCCCCTTCCGGAGGTCTGAACTTGGCCTTCTTGGGCGTCGCCGTCTCGCCCCCGGGCAGGTCCCTCAGGGCCTGCTCCACGATCCTGATGCTCTGGCGGGCCTCGGCGATGCGCACCAGGTAGCGGTCGTACACGTCACCCACGGTGCCGACGGGGATATCGAAATCGAAGCGGTCGTAGATGGAATAGGGCTCCGCCTTGCGGACGTCGTAGGCCACACCGGAGCCGCGCAGCAGAGGGCCGGTGCAGCCGAAGGCGGTGGCTACCTCTGGAGGGAGGATGCCCACGTTCTTGCAGCGCATCTGGAGTATCTCGTTCTCGGTGAGGAGTCGCTCCAGTTCGTCCAGGAATCCCGGCAAGGCACTGACCAGCTCCTTACACTCGGGCAGGAACCCCTCGGGAAGATCGGCGGAAACGCCTCCAATCCAGAAGTAGTTGGGCATCATGCGCGAGCCGGCGGTCATCTCGATGAGATCCACGACCATTTCCCGCCACCTGAGGCAGTAGAACATGGGGGTGAAGAAGCAGCCCAGCTCGTTCAACAGGAAGCCGGTGGCTATCAGGTGGTTGACGAGACGATTCAACTCCACCATGATGATGCGGATGTAGTTGGCTCGTTCCGGCGGCTCTATCTCGGCCAGCTTCTCCACAGCGAGCACGTAGGCGAACTCTGCGTTCAGGGGGCTGATGTAGTCCAGTCGATCGGTGAAGGGGGTATTCTGTATCCAGTTGTTCTTCTCCCCGATCTTCTCGTGATTGCGGTGCAGATACCCCACCACAGGTTCTACGTCTACGATGGTCTCTCCATCGAGGGTGAGGATAAGACGGAATACCCCGTGGGTGCTGGGGTGATGGGGTCCCATGTTGATGGTGACGGTCTCGGTCTTCAGTTTGGTCATACTCTCAGTCTCCGCTAGATGCTAGCTGAAGGTGTACTCGTCCTGAGGCCCTGGGAAATCCTTCCGCAAGGGGTGGCCCTCGTAACCCTCCCACATAAGAATCCGCTTCAGGTTGGGGTGACCTGGGAAGCGGATGCCCATCAGGTCCCAGGCCTCGCGCTCCTGCCAGTCGGCGCCGGTCCAGATGGACGTCACCGAGGGAACCTGAGGGTTCTCACGGTCTGCGTGCACCTTCAGGATCGCCGGGCCGTCCTCGTTCTTCATCGAGTACAGGTGGTACACCACCTCGAAGCGGTCGGGATAATCCACGGCGGTGATGGAGGAACAGTAATCGTACTCCTGCTCGTCCCTCAGGTACTGGGCCAACTCCACCAGGTTCTCGGCCTTCACCACGACCGAGGGATCCTTACCTTCAACGTATGCCAGCTCGAAGCCGGGGAACCTGGCTGCCAGGTGCTCGAAGGTCTCTTGGCTGGTCATGCGCTCTCCTCCCCCTTGGGCAGCACCAAACCCCAGGGTCCACACTCAGGAACGGGTAGTTCGCGCCCCACACCCTTACGATACCAGGGAGAGGTGAGGACGGTTTCACCCCGGATCTGCTGGTGCAGCTTGAGCACACCATCCAGCAGGCTTTCGGGCCTGGGCGGGCAACCGGGGACATAGACGTTGACGGGCAGCAATCTGTCGACGCCCGGAACGACGTTGTATCCATCCTTGAAGGGGCCGCCGGAGATGGCGCAGGCGCCCATGGCCAGAACGTACTTCGGCTCGGGCATCTGGTCGTAGAGACGAACCACCTGGGGGGCCATCTTCTTGGTCACAGTGCCCGAGATGATCATCAGTTCCGACTGCCGGGGCGACGCCCTCATGAACTCCATGCCGAAGCGTGCCAGGTCGAAGCGGGAGGTCAGGGTCACGATCATTTCGAAGGCGCAGCAGGCCAGGCCGAACATGATGGGCCACACCGACCCTGCCCGCCCCAGGTTGTAGATCCAGTCAACGGGCGCTACGAATACGTTACGCTTCAACTCCGGGGGTACCAGATCTTCTTGGGTCATACTAACTCCCTTCTCTAGCCCTGGCTTCTGCTCTTCGTACCGTGGGGCCTACACCCACTGCAGCGCGTCCTTGCGCCAGGCGTAGATGAGGCCGCCGAGCAGGATCATGAGGAAGATGAACATCTCGACCAGGGCGAAGAGGCCCAATTGGCCGTAGGCGACGGCCCAGGGGTAAAGAAAAACGGTCTCCACATCGAAGATGACGAAGATCAGGGCGTAGATGTAGTACTGGACCCTGAAACGCACCCACGTCTCGCCGACGGTTTCGAGACCGCACTCGTAGATGGACTTCTTCACCGGTGCTGGCTTCCTGGGTCGCAGAAGGAAACCGAGGAACATGGCGATGAGGGGAAAGATGGCGGCCACGACCAGGAGCAGACCGATGAGAGCATAATCTGTCACAGATACAACCTCCCTGCAAATAGCCCCTTTGCCAACGTACCTTCTTCCACGCAGGAACAGGCTTCTCTCGGGGCGTATCTATGCTTGAACCCAACCGGGCACCTACCATCCTGGCAGCGACGAGTATAAGCCTGGTCCTGGTGCGGCGCCAGTTTGGTCAAAAGGGGGAGCCTGAATATAATCGTAATAAGGTACGTCACTGCGAACTTTATGCCATCTCTGAACAGAGTGCAAATTAGCAGAAGTCGGCCTCAGATGCAAGTTGCGGAGTCCAGGGTTCCCTCTTCAGAAGAGTGGGAGAAGTTCGTCCTCCGACAGGAGGGCCACCTCCTCCAGTCGTGGGGATGGGGTGAGCTCAAGGCGCGCTTCGGCTGGGAAGCGGACCGGCTGGCAGTGTGGGACGAGGCCTCGGGAGGGATCGTAGGTGCGGCTCAGGTGCTCACCAGGAGACTCCCGCTGGGGAGTATGGCCTACGTGCCCAAGGGACCGGTGGCCGACCCTGAGGACAGGGAGACCTGGGTTCGCCTGCTCCGTATGCTGCGCGACTGGGGGCGTGAGCGTGGCGTCACCTTTCTCAAGATAGAGCCGGATGGGGAGGGCGAGCACCCCCTGGCGCAGCTCTTTGAGGAGGAGGGCTTCAGGGTTTCGGGGCGAGCCATCCAGCCTCCCACCACCATCATCGTCAGCCTGGAGGCAGATGAAGACGAGATCCTGAAACAGATGAAGCCCAAGACCCGCTACAACATCCGCCTGGCGGAGAGGAAAGGGGTAACCATCCGCGAGGGAGACGAAGGAGACGTCTCCCTTTTCTACGGGATGATGGAGGAAACCAAGGACAGGGACGCCTTTGGCATTCACGAGGAGGCATACTACCGAGAGGCGTGGCGTTTCTTCGCTGCGGCGGGCCACGCCCGTTTGTTTCTGGCCTACTACGGTGACGAACCTCTGGCCGGGTTGATGGCCTTCGCCTTTGGCTCACGGGCCTATTATCTGTATGGAGCTTCCTCCGACAGGCAGCGCAACCTGATGCCCAACCACCTGCTCCAGTGGCGGGCCATGTTGTGGGCCAGGGGGTGCGGATGCACGAGTTACGACCTGTGGGGCATCCCCGACGAGGCGGGGGAGGACGAGGAGGACATGGAGGAGGTGCTGGGCCGGGGCGGCCTGTGGGGCGTGTATCGGTTCAAGCGCGGTTTCGGCGGCAGGGTGGTGCGGCATTCGCCTCCGTATGATTACGTGTACTCACCCGTTCTGTACTGGCTGGGGACGAAGGTGTATCCGAGAATCCGGGGTACTGGGGCCGGACTGGGTTAGCTGCCGGGCTCAGCTTCCGGGCTGCGATTGGCTCGGACCAGGCATGATAGCTGTGCTTCAAACGCTGTTGAGTTCTCGCCGCGACCGTGCTATGATCTGACGCGTGGTGAGCGGGTGGCGGGCCCGGATTCGCAGGGATTGGAGGCGGTGATGGACCCCAGACGGTTCCAGAATAGCAGCGCAGGTCGGGTGATGAAGGTTGGCACGGGTCGGCCGGCGTATTGGGCCTTCATACCCCATGATCTACCACCTCTGTTGGTCTGGGATACCGAGCTGGCGCTCACCTTGTCCAAAGCAGATCTTGCGCTGGGAGAGCTCGGCGGCCTGGGGCGGACAATGCCTAATCCCCAGCTCCTGGTGGGCGCCTTTGTGCGTCGCGAAGCTGTGCTTTCCTCTCGCATCGAAGGCACGGAGACCGATATCGCGGACCTCTACGGCTATGAAGCCGGTCAGCTTCCTCTGCCGGGCCTTGGGCAGCGAGAACCTTCTCAGACCGATGCGCACGAGGTCCTCAACTACGTCCGCGCGTTGGAGTATGGTCTGCAACGGCTTGACACGCTCCCGGCGAGTCTGCGCTTGATACGGGAGCTTCACGAACGGTTGATGGAGGGCGTGCGCGGCGAACGGGCCACGCCTGGGGAGTTCCGGAGTAGCCAGAACTGGATCGGAGCGCCGGGGTCCACTCTCAACGAAGCCGAGTTCGTACCCCCGCCCCCGCCTGAGATGCGCACAGCCCTGGACGCTTTCGAGAAGTACCTGCACGAGGAGGACGGCCAGCCGGAACTGGCGCGCCTGGCGTTCATACACTACCAGTTCGAGGCGATCCACCCCTTCCTTGATGGCAACGGCCGCATCGGGCGGCTGCTCCTGTCACTTTTGCTGGTGCACTGGGGGCTGTTGCCGTTGCCGCTGCTCTACCTGAGCGCGTTCTTCGAGCGGCATCGGGACCAGTACTATGACTCCTTGATGGGGGTCAGCCAGCGAGGTGCCTGGAAGGAGTGGGTGGAGTTCTTTCTGCGGGGCGTTGCCTTGCAGGCGCGCGATGCTATCAGTCGAGCGAAACGACTCCAGGACTTGCAACTGGAGTGGCGTGCGAGGTTAGCAGGGGCTAGGTCTGCGCTGCCACTGCGCCTGACGGACTACCTATTCCAATCACCGGTGCTGACGATACCTCAGGCGCAGGGGGTTCTAGGAGTGACGTACCACAGCGCGCGCCGGACTGTTGAGAAGCTGATCACGGTGGGCGTGCTACAGCCGCGTGGCGAGCTAGCCGGAGCGAGGGGTTTCGCGGCGGGTGAGGTCTTGGATGCGGTCCGTTTGTCCTCTGGCTGAACCCGGCCAATTGTACTTTTCCTGTCCAAAGTACAATTCATCGAGACACAATTGTACCTAAGTACAATTGTCCTGCTTCACCGGGAGCTAGACCGGTAGGCTCGGGCCGCATGCAGAGTGCCTGGTATCCGGAGTGCACAGTCCATCGTCGGAAGGGGGTCTCCAGAGTCAAGCGGAGAATTGGCCTGCGGGCGTGTACCGGTTCAAGCGGGGCTTCGGCGGCAGGGTGGTGCGGCATTCGCCGTCTTATGGCTACGTGTATTCGCCTCTGCTCTACTGGCTGGGGACGAAGATGTACCCGAGAATGCGGGCGGGCTGAAGCACCGCGCAGATCCTGAGCGGGCGGACACCCGAGATGGATGAGGAGCGATTCAGGGATAGCACGGCCGGACGTCTGATTTGGGTTGGGAAAGGGCAGGAGGCCTACTGGGCCTTCGTTCCTCACGACCTGCCGCCCGACCTCGACTGGGACAACGAACTCGAGCTCGTCCTTGCGGAGGCAGAGCGCTCACTGGGCGAGTTGAAGGGGCTGGGGCAGACGACGCCAAACCCGCACCTGCCTGTCGGTCCGTTCATACGCAGGGAGGCCGTGTTCTCCTCGCGCATCGAGGGCATCGAAACCGACATCGCTGACCTCTACGCTTACGAGGCAGGTCAACCCTCTCTGCCTGGCCTAGGGAGGCCCGGCGTCTCTTCGTCCGATGTGTGGGAGGTCCTCAACTACGTCCGCGCCCTGGAATACGGTCTCAAGCGCCCGAGCAATTTGCCCGTGGGCCTGCGGCTGATCCGCCAGCTCCACCTGCGTTTGATGGGGGGCGTCCTCGGGGAACGAGCTACTCCGGGGGAGTTCCGTCGCAGCCAGAACTGGATCGGCAGGCCGGGTTCCACGCTGCATGAAGCCGACTTCGTGCCTCCACCCCCCACTGAGATGCACGCCGCCCTGGAGGCCTTCGAGAAGTACTTGTACGGCGATGAGCAGAATCCTTCGCTGGTGCGACTGGCCCTGATCCACTACCAGTTCGAGACGATTCATCCCTTT
>CAYGQI010000025.1:0-16017 GCA_964351925.1 uncultured Anaerolineales bacterium
GGCAGAGAGGCAGCGTCCACAAGTGCCTGACGAAGACCTCCATCTGGAGGGAGAAATCGAGGAGGTTGTGTTCCAGGCAGTATTGCCGGAAGCGGGTGGCGCACTCCTGGGCCTCATCGTACATACGTTTCTCCGCAGGATCGCCTCCCCACGCTGACTTGAGACGTTCGCCGATCTCCGTGTAGGGGAACCCGACCACCGCCGCCTTGTTGAGGTCGTCGATGATCTGGCTGTACAGCCGGTTGCGGTCGATGACCAGGGACTCGAAGTACCCCTGCTCCAACAGGGGACGCACCACCCGGGCCATGTAGTACTGCGCCGTCTCCAGGGTGAGGAAGGTGGGCTTCCTCTCTGGATGGCCGAACCCCGCCTTTTCGGCAACCAGGGGCCAGAAGAGGTCCACCATGCGCCGGGCCAGGCCCCCTACGGTGAGCACGGTGACCTGGCCTCCTGGGGCCAGGTCAGGACTGTGGAGGGCCTCGTAGTAGGGCGTGGCCAGCGTCCTCTGCGGCACGATGACCAGAATGGCCTCGGCCGGCACGCCGTAGTCCAGCAAGTGCAGCAAACGCTGCACTCCGGCCGCGGTCTTCCCCGACCCCGCCGGGCCCTGCAAGAACATCTTGCTCTCCACGGGCCGACGGATTAGATCCTGTTGCTTCTCGTCGATGGCTACTCGCATCGATGTCATCCAGCGCGGCGCCTCCATGGGACAAGTTTGAGCTTATCCTACACGGGGACTACCGGCCCCTTCCCGGCTTTGCTCAGCACGTCAACGCCGCTCTCTGTGACCACCACCAGGTCCTCGATCCTTACCCCGCCCCAGCCCGTGATGTAGATCCCCGGCTCCACGGTCAGCGTGTTGCCCGGGCGCAGGACCGCGGTGGACAGTGTACCCATGCGGGGGTCCTCGTGCACCGCCAGCCCCACACTGTGTCCCAGGCCGTGGCCGAACCGCTTCCCGTATCCCCGCGCGGAAATCACCTCCCGGGCCAGGGCATCGGCCTCGCGGCCCGTCATCCCCGGCTTGATGCCAGCCAGGGCCATCAGCTGTGCATCGTGGACCAAGTAGTAGATCTCCTCGAACCGCTCGTCGGGCTTGCCCAAGACGAGGGTGCGGGTCAGGTCGGACCTGTACCCCTCGACGCACGCCCCCAGATCCAGAACGATCGGCTCGCCCTCCTGGATGACCCGGTCGGTGACCGTGGCGTGGGCCATGGCGCCGTTGGGACCGCTGGCTACGATGATGTCGAAAGCCACGGCCTCAGCCCCGTGGGTCCGCATATAGACCTCGATCTCCCAGGCCACCTCACTCTCGGTCATCCCTGGGCGAATGCTCTGCCGGACATGCATCAGGGCCCCATCCCCAATGGCCGCCGCCCGCCGGATCAACTCCAGCTCCTCCTCATCCTTGATAGCCCGCAAGCCTTCGACGAGACCCTGGACCGGCACCAACTCGTGTTCTTTCGCCTCCTCCAGCCAGTTCTGGTGGATCGCATAACTCACGTGGTTGCTCTCGAAGCCCACGCGCCTGGCGCCAGTTTCACCGGCCAAACGGCTCAGTTCCAGGCCCAGCACGTCCGGAATGACCTCTACGATCTCGAACACGGGAGCCTCTCTGGAGGCCTGCTCGGTGAAGCGGAAGTCGGTGATCAGCACCGCCTGGTCCCGAGAAATGAACTGCGTGCCGTCGGTGCCGGCAAACCCGCTGAGATAGCGACGGTTCTCCGCCTGGCTGACGATCATCGCGTCCAGTTGGTGCGCGTCCAGAAGCTCACGCAATTGCTCCAGTCTTCCATGGTAGTTGTGCATGTGGACTCTGCCTTCTCGATCGTGGCTACGCGTGGTCTCGCTGCGGAACACAGGTGCAGCAGCACTCCGGGCCAGACCTCTTCGTCGCTGGCCGAACGGATCGAAGCGTGGACGAAGTACGGGGCGAGATCAGCCCTTGTTGGCCCTGGGGTGGGTCTTCATGTACACCTCCCTCAGGCGGGTCGGTGTGACGTGAGTGTAGATCTCGGTGGTGGTCGGCTGGGCATGGCCCAGCAGCTCCTGGACCACCCGCAGATTGGCTCCTCCTTCCACCATGTGGGTGGCGAAGGTGTGCCGCAGCAGGTGGGGGGTCACCTTCCTCCACAGCCCCGACAGCTTGCTGTACTTGTCCAGGATGAGACCTATGCTCCGCCGCGAGAGCCTCGCCCCGAACCGGTTCAGGAACAAAGCATCGGTGGTCTTACTGCCACGGAGCCTGGTCCTGCCCTCGCGGAGATACGATCTCAATGCCTCTATGGCAGGCTTCCCCAGCAACACCACACGTTCCTTGCCCCCCTTGCCCCACACCACAAGCCGCCCTGTGTCCAGGCTCATATCGCCCAGGTTGAGGCCCACCAGTTCGCTCAGCCTCACGCCCGAGGCATAGAGCAGTTCCAGAATGGCCCTGTCCCGCTGACCCAAAGGCGTGGAGATATCGGGCGCATGGAGGAGAGACTTGACTTCTTCCAGGCTGAGGTACCGGGGCAGCCTCTTAGGCACTTTGGGGGAGGTCACGGCGTCGATGGGGTTGCTGCGCAGTTGCCCTTCTTGCAGCAGGTAGCGGCAGAACGAGCGGATCTCGGAGAGCTTGCGCGCCATGCTGGCTTCCACGTACCCCTCTGAGCGCAGCCAGAGAAGGTACCGGCGCAGCGCCTGACGATCGACATCATCCCACGAATCGATGCCCTGCCCTCCGAGAAAGCTGATAAACTGTCCGATCTCGTGGGAGTAGTTGCGCAGGGTGTAGGGAGAGGCGTCTTTCTCCACGCGGAGGTGAGCGATGTACTGCTGGAGTTGCTCCTCCATGGTCAGACCGTAACCACCGTCCCCCAGCACACTGCGCTCCTTTCGCTGTGCCTCTGGCTGGTACCGCCATCCATCAAGGACTCGGGATAGAGGCGAGCTGAGCGGTCGCAGCAGCACAGCTAAGTGGCCGCAACCCCCTCAGAAGCAGCCTCCTGCGGCAACCTTTCCGTGATCGTCCCGCACTCAGTGCACTTGGCTGAGGCCTTGCCTGCTTCGGTCATCAGGCCGCCGCACTGAGGACAGGGCTCCCGTACGGGCCTCTCCCAGGAAGCGAAATCACACTCCGGGTAGTTGGCACAACCGTAGAATAGGCGTCCCTTCCTGGTCTTCTTCTCCACCAAATCCCCACCGCATCGGGGACAATCAACGCCCACCTTGATCACGTATGGTTTGGTGTTGCGGCAGTCGGGGTAGTTGGTGCAGGCGATGAACTTGCCGTAGCGGCCGGTCTTGATCACCATCGGGCTTCCGCACTTGTCGCAGTCCATCCCCGCCGGTTCCGGCTTGAACTCCACCTTCTCCATCTCTGCCCTGGCGCGCTCCAGAAGGCCCTCGAACTGGTCATAGAAGCGCTGCATCACGGGAACCCACTCCCTCTCCCCAGAAGCGATGAGGTCCAGGTTCTTCTCCATGCGCGCAGTGAACCCTACTTCGAAGATCCTGTCGAAGTGCTTCACCAGCAGATCATTGACCACGAAGCCCAGTTCCGTCGGATGAAAGCGCCTCTCCAGCAACTCAACGTAGCTTCTGGTCTGGATGGTAGAGAGGATGGGTGCGTAAGTGCTGGGCCGTCCGATGCCGTTCTCCTCCAGGGCCTTCACCAGTGTGGCCTCGCTGTACCGGGGCGGCGGCTTGGTGAAATGCTGTTTGGGAACCAGTTGCAGCAGGTCCAGGAGTTCATCGCGCGACAAGGGAGGCAACGGAGGTCCCTCCTCCTGGTCGTCTTTCACGTCCCCATAGACTCGCAGGAATCCCGGAAAGAGCACCACAGAGCCCGTGGCACGAAAAAGGTAGGGCATCTCGCCCCTTGGGTCTCCGGCGTCGATGTCCACCGTCGTGCTCTCCGCCAGGGCCGCGGCCATCTGGCTGGCCACGAAGCGTCTCCAGATCAGGTCGTAGAGGCGGAACTGCTGCGGGCTGAGGTACTGCTTGACGGCCTGGGGCTCCCGTCGCACCGAGGTGGGGCGTATCGCCTCATGGGCCTCCTGAGCTCCTTTGACCTGCACCTTGTGCTGACTTGGCTTGGCGGGAACGTACCGTGCGCCGTACTTCTCGCCGATATAGGACCGGGCCTCGGCCTGCGCCTGGGCGGACACGCTGACCGAGTCGGTGCGCATGTAGGTGATCAGACCGGTGCTTCCCTCAGGGCCCAGATCGATGCCCTCGTAGAGCTGCTGGGCGATGCGCATCGTTGACCGCGCTGAGAATCTGAGGCGATGCGACGCATCTTGCTGCAAGGTGCTCGTCCGGAAAGGCGCCGGGGCCATCCTTCGCCTCTTGCGCTTCTCGACCTTGGCCACCACATAGCTAGCGTCGCGAAGATCGTCAACGATGCTTTGGGCGTCTTCCTCCCTGTGAAGGTCAACCTCCTCGCCTCTCACCTTGAGCAGCTTGGCCCAGAAACCCTGGCGGTCGCTCTGCCCCCTCGCCTCCTGTTTGGCCAGCTCGGCCTCGATAGACCAGTACTCCTCCGGGACGAAGGCCTCGATCACTCGTTCCCTCTCCACTACCAGACGGAGCGCGACAGACTGCACACGTCCTGCGGAGAGCCCTCCCCTCACCGTCTTCCAGAGCAGCGGACTGACTTGATAGCCCACTAACCTGTCCAGGATGCGCCGCGCCTGCTGGGCATCCACCAGCTGCATGTCTATGTCGCGGTGGTTGGCGAAGGCCTCCTTGACAGCCGCATCAGTAATCTCATGGAAAACCACCCTACGCACAGCGCGGTTGCCCACGTCCGCCACCTCGACGACGTGCCAGGCGATGGCCTCGCCCTCCCTATCGGGGTCCGTGGCCAGGTACAGCTCGGCCGCTTTCTTGACCTCTTTCTTGATGCGGTCGACGGCCTTCCTCTTCTCGTTGGGTATACGGTAAGTAGGCGCGAAGTCATGCTCCACATCCACGCTCAATCGCGACTTGAGGAGATCGCGCACGTGCCCCAGCGTGGCCTCCACGTGGTACTCCCTACCCAGGAACTTGCCTATGGTGCGGGCCTTCGCGGGCGATTCCACGATCACCAGCTTTCCATCTCCCGGAGGCACTTCTGGCCTGGGCAGGCCGCTGTGGCCCTCCGTCTCGCCCAGGCGATACATCCCGCTACCGCACACAGGACAAACACCACTTGTGCCTGGGCGCCCTTTCTTGG
Organism: uncultured Anaerolineales bacterium; assembly: GCA_964351925.1. Taxonomy (GTDB): domain Bacteria; phylum Chloroflexota; class Anaerolineae; order UBA7937; family B3-Chlor; genus JAUVXJ01. Next base: position 5,201 of record CAYGQI010000025.1, read on the forward strand.
TGTAGACCGGGTGCGGGTCAGCCATCTCTCTCTTGGCTTTGCACCGCACGCAATACGCCTCCATGCCTGACATCACCTCACAGCCAATCCTGCCATCCTTCTTCGTCGAGCCTGTCCACCAGCGCCTTGACGTCCTCCGCCCTGTCCCGGGCACAGATGAGGATCGCATCCTCTGTCTCCACCACCACCAAGTTCTCCACACCCACGGTGGCCACCAGGCGTCGCGGACTGTAGATCACGCACCCCTTAGTTCCCAATCCCAGGTGCTTTCCCACGACGACGTTCCCATCTCCGTCGGCAGGCAACAGATCGGCCAGGCTGGCCCAACTGCCGATGTCGCTCCAGCCCACGTCCACGGGAATGACCACCACGTCTTTTGCCTTCTCCATCACCCCGAAGTCGATGGTCTCTCTCTCCACCCCGGGCCAGGTCCGCTCCAGCACAGCCAGCGCTTCTGGGGTACCCAGAACGCCACCTACCTCACAGAGACACTCGTGGAGACGAGGGAGATGCCTCTCTATCTCGTTAAGGATGGCAGAGGCTTTCCAGATGAACATGCCACTATTCCAGAAGTGACGGCCTCCATCGACGAAGAGCCTGGCGCTCTGCTCATCCGGCTTCTCGGTAAACTGACTGACGGTATGGGCGGAGAACTCACCGACTTCTGTCAACTCCTCCCCGATCTCGATGTACCCATATCCGGTATGAGGGTAATCAGGTCGGATGCCCAAAGTAACCAGGTGGCCGTCCTGAGCCACCTGTTCTGCCGCCACAAGCACATCGCGGAACCGCTCCGGCTCCGCGATGTAGTGGTCCGCCGGAAGGCACACCATCACGGCCTCGGAGTCCCTGTGCCACAAGTGCACGGCAGCCAGCCCTATGGCCGGGGCTGATCCCCTGCCCTCAGGCTCCCTGATGATGTTCGACGGGGGCACAGAAGGCAATGCCCGGCTAGTACTCTCCATGTACCGCTCAGCTGTGATTACGTAGACAGAGTCCGGTGGCATCAACGGTGCGAGACGGGCGAAAGTCTCCTGCAACAGTGGCTTCCCCAAACAAGTTATGTCTAGTAGCTGCTTGGGGCGCGCCTGCCGGCTGAGGGGCCACAGGCGCTTGCCGCTTCCGCCCGCCAGGATCACGGCGTACATCCGCGCCTCCACTCACTCCACGACATACTGCACACCCCTCTCTCTTGCCACCACGTAGTTCATACCTCCCACCTGGCGCACCATCCCCTTCAACTCCATCATGGTCAGGGTGCTGGTCACTTCGGAGATGGGCAGGCTCGTCCTCTGGCCAATCTCATCCACGTGAACGGGCTCTGCGGAAAGGTATCGCAGGATGTGAGCTTCCTTCTCGTCCCCGGGGACAACCATCCGTGCCTCTCGATGTTGCTCCACCAGGGTCAGGTTCAGTTCTTCCAGGATATCGTCCACCGAAAGCACCAGCTTCGCGGCACCCTCCTGGATCAGCCTGTTGGTCCCCTCACTCTTCCCGCTGGTGGCGCTGCCCGGTAGCGCGAACACCTCCCTGCCCTGCTCCAGCGCAAAGTCAGCGGTGATCAAAGCTCCACTACGCTTCCCCGCCTCCACCACCAGCGTCCCCAACGACAGGCCGCTGATAATGCGGTTGCGCGGCGGGAAGTTCCCAGCCTCTGGCTTCGTTCCCAGCGGATACTCGGTGATGATGGCCCCCTTCTCCGCGATCTTCTGGGCCAGGTCCCCATGCTCGCTCGGATAGATTATGTCAATCCCAGAACCGAGGACGGATATGGTGCGGCCTCCGGCCCTCAACGCTGCCCGATGCGCGAGAGAATCGATCCCTCGCGCCAGCCCGCTGACGACGGTGATCCCGTTCCTGCCCAACTCGCCAGCGATCTCCTCCACCATCTGTCTACCGTATTTGGTTGCAGACCGCGTGCCTACGACGGCTACCGCCCACTCGTCCTCGGGCAGTATCTCTCCCTTCACGTAGAGCAGGGGTGGAGCACCGTGGATCTGAAGCAGACGAGGGGGATATCGCTTGTCCTCCCACGTCACGACGCTGGCACCTTGCCTCTCTACTCGCGCCAGTTCATCGGCCAGAGAGAGCTCCTGCCGGGCGGCGATGAGCGACTCGATGGAGCGTGCGTCGAGACCGGCCGCACGCAGTTCAACCTCGGTGGCGTGCCAGGCCCTGCCTGCCTCGCCAAAGTGGTCCAAGAGCCTCTTGAAACGCGCTGGCCCGATCCCGGAGACGATGTTGAACCCGAGCCAGTACTGAACGTCCGTCAACACAGTCCCCTCGCTCCGTCTCGCAGCAACGTCGGGGTCCCTCCCTAGCGAAGGCCCTTCATTAGCTGCACTTCGATCCGCCCTTGCTCTGTGTCGATCTTGAGTACCACGTCCGACAGAGCTGGTATTAGCGTCTCCCGAACGCCGTCTCTCACCACGTAGACGTCGTTGCTGCCGGTGTCGATAACCTCTTCAATACGACCGAGGTACTCGCCCTCGGTCGTCCACGCCTGAAGCCCCACGATCTCATGCACGTAGTACTCATCCTCCTCCAGCGGCACCGCCTCGTCCACGGGCACATAGATCATCTCTCCCCGCAACTTCTCGGCTTCCTCCAGATCATCGTAACCTTCAAACTTGAGGAGAATCCGGCGACCGTGCCTCCGCTGACTCTCAAGGATGGCTGGGGTATAGCGTTCACCCACATAGACCGTCTTCAGCGTGTCGAAGCGGTCCGGGAAATCGGTCAGGATTTGGACCTGCACCTCGCCCGCCAGGCCGTGGGGCTTCAATACTCGCCCAATCGCCAGATGAGTAGGCCGCCGCGAGTAGCGAGCCGACTCCAGTGCGTTCGGCCCTGCCACTACTTACACAATCTCCAATATCGCACTCTTTCCCTGCTTGGCGGCAGCCACCTTGAGCAGGGTGCGCATGGCGTTTGCCACGCGGCCCTGCTTGCCGATGACGCGACCCATGTCCTCCCGGGCCACCCGAAGCTCAAAGATCACGGAACGCGTGGCCTTCACTTCCGTCACTTCCACCTGATCTGGGTTGTCCACCAGCAACTTGGCCATGTACTCTACCAGTTCCTTCATGGTCATCGTGCCTCCTCGGTTCAGGACTCCGTAGAACAGGGAGGCGGCCCCAGCCAAAAAAGGGGAGCCACCCTACTCTCCTCAGCGGATGGATGGGACAGGAATGCTGACTTCCGGCCTTGATGGGCGTCGCGCTGCGACGTTGAGCTACTCCAGCAATCCAGCGGCCCGCAGCGCCTCTTCGATCTCCTCCAAGGACTTCCGCCCCAGGCCTGCGATGGCCAGCACTTCCTCCCTGCCCTGGGCCAGCTTGTCGAGCATGTCCTGGACAGTGTGGACTTTCGCCTCGCCGAGCGCCTTGAGCACGCGCGGTGAGAGTCCCAGCTCCTCCAGAGAGACCACCGAGATGGGCTCGGCGGTCTCCTCAACAACCGCCTCCTCCTCGGCCTCCTCTGGGAGCGAAGGTTCCACCGGCTTCACCTGCACCGCCGCAGCCACGGCCACCTCGGCAAGGACGTCGGCGACCGACTCGCCCGCTCTGACCCGTGCCAGCTTGTCCAAAGTGCCGAGCTTGTCAAACATGCGCGCCACGGCCTCAGACGCTTGAGCACCCTGCTGAAGCCAGTAGATTGCCCGATCCTCCTTCAGGGTGAACGCAGGAGGGTCCTGACGTGGATCGTAGTGGCCGATAATCTCGATGAAGCGCCCATCTCTCGGTGACCGCGTATCAGCAACGACCACCCTGAAGTATGGTTGCCTTTTCGCCCCAACACGGCGCAACCTGATCTTGACCATTTCTGCTTCTGTATCTCCTCTCCGTGCTAGTAGTACCTGGTATCGAGTAGCAGGGTCCGCATCATCTGAACATCGATAACAGGTCAGGGATGCGTCCCTTGCTCACCTGCCTCATCATCTTCTGGACCAGTCGGAACTGGCTCATGAGCTGGTTGACTTCCTGAACGGTCGTGCCGCTGCCACGGGCGATCCGGCGCTTGCGACTGCCCCCGATGATGCGAGGGTCTTGCCGTTCCGCAGGCGTCATGGAGTTAATCACCGCCTCGATCATCACCAACTGCTTGTCCGTCACGTCCTGGGGGATCTCCCCGGCGAGGCTGGACAACCCGGGCACCATGCCCAGGAGTTGGCTCATCGGTCCCATCTTCTTCACCTGGCGCAACTGCTCCAGGAAGTCCTCGAGCGTGAAGCTGGCTGTGCGCAGCTTCTGCTCCATCTTCAGCGCCTGCTCCTGATCGAACACCTCCTGCGCCTTCTCGATGAGCGTCAAGGCGTCGCCCATGCCCAGAATGCGTGAGGCCAGACGATCAGGATAGAAGCTCTCCAGGTCTGCAGGCTTCTCGCCGACTCCGAGGAACTTGATGGGTACTCCGGTGACGGACCGCATCGACAGCGCGGCGCCACCCCTGGCGTCGCCATCCAGCTTGGTCAGTATCAGACCTGTCAAGCCCACGTGCTCGTGGAACTCCTGCGCGACGCTCACCGCGTCCTGGCCCGTCATCGCATCCGCCACCAGCAGTATTTCGGATGGTTCCAGTTGGCCTTTCATCTCCTCCAGCTCAGCCATCAACTGCTCGTCCACGTGGAGACGGCCCTGAGTGTCCACTATCACCACACTGTAGGCCGACTCCTTTGCTCTGCGTACGGCATTGGCGCCGATCGTCGTAGGTGCGACAGAAGTCCCTTCACTGTGAACGGCGAGGTCCAGTTCCCTAGCGAGTATCTCAAGTTGCTGGACGGCCGCCGGTCTCCGTGTGTCCGCTGCCACCAGCAGCGGTCTCTGTCCTTGTTTACGCAGTTTGAGCGCCAGTTTCGCCGCAGTCGTCGTCTTCCCGGAGCCCTGGAGACCCACGAGCAAAATCACGTGCGGAGGTTGACCGGAGATATCGATCTGCGCTGGACGCCCCAGCAGAGCAACCAGCTCCTCATAGACTATCTTCCTCACCTGCTGGGCCGGAGTCAGGCTTCGCGTGACTTCTGCCCCCAGCGCCCGCTCTCGCACTCTCGCCGTGAAGTCCTTGACCACCTTGAAGTGAACGTCGGCTTCCAGCAAGGCGATCCTCACCTCGCGCAGCCCTTCATCGACGTCCTTCTCAGTCAGACGGCCCTTGCGAGCAAGCCTGTCAAACGTGCCTTGTAGCTTCCCAGTTAGCGTCTCGAACATGCCCGGCAGCCCTGAAACGATTGGTGGGAGCAAGCTTCATAGCCTGCCTCGCTCATATACATCTTTCTATTCTATGGTACTTCGTGGCTTTCGTCAAGCAACCGGCGTAGCGAAGGCCGATGCGGCCCTGCCCCTCCGCCTCTGGATATGATACAATGACCGTGCAGGTATGCAGGAGATGGACCTACTGGACGCCGTGCGCAGAGTAATGCTGGGGCACAGCATGCTGGAGGACGGGGATACTGTAGTTCTCGGTGTCTCTGGGGGACCGGACTCCCTGTGCCTGGCACATGCACTCCTGAGCCTGCGAGGTGAGCTTGGCGTGACGCTGCACCTGGCCCACCTTGACCACGGGATAAGGGGTGAGGAGTCGCAGGAAGATGCTGCCTTCATCGTGGAGTTGGCGCGCCAGTGGGGCCTCCCCTCCACCGTGGAATCGGGCAATGTGCCCCACTATGCCGGAGTGCACAGGCTGGCCATAGAAGAGGCGGCTCGGCGCACGAGATACCTCTTCTTGGGGCGTGTGGCCCACAAGATCGGCGCCACGTGCGTGGCGGTAGGCCACAACGCCGAGGACCAGGTAGAGACCATACTGATGCACTTGATGCGCGGCTCAGGGCTCGGTGGCCTGCGCGGCATGTTGTGCGTGCAGCTTCTCGGGGCCGAACCGTGGTGGTCGGGGCCCACCCTGAGACTGATCAGGCCTTTGCTGGACGTACCGAGGCAAGAGATCGAAAGCTACTGCCAGAACCATGGCCTCCAGCCGCGTTTCGACCGGTCCAACCTGGATCTGACCTACCACCGCAACCGCGTCCGTCACGAACTGATACCACATCTGGAGAGCTTCAACCCGCGCATCCGCGAGGTGCTGCGCCGATCCGCTCAAGTCATCGCCGACGACTACGACTATCTGCGCCTCCAGGGCCTCGATACCTGGTCTAAGCTGGCCAGGGAAAGCGAGGAGGCGGTCACCTTCCCGCTACATCCTTGGTCACAACTGCACCCCAGCCTGCAGAGGCAGCTGTTGAGGGAGGCGATCCATCGCCTCCGCAGGTCACTTCGCGACATCACGTGGGCCCACGTCGAGCAGGCGAGGATAGGACTGCACCGCATAGAGAGTGGCGGGCAGATCACCCTTCCTCAAGGCCTGTCTCTCTTCAAGGGGTACGACTACTTCTCCATCAGCGAGGCGGCCACCCGTCCCGACGTGCCGCTGCTGCTGCGGGAACCCGTTCCGCTGGCGGTGCCGGGCCTCACTCGGCTCCCACAGAGCGCCTGGGCGGTGCGCACGGAGATCGTCGCCAGCGAAGAGGTGGCAGAGGAGGCTCTGGAGAACACAGATCCGTGGCAGAGCTATCTCGATCTAGAGATAACCGGACCAGACCTCAACCTCAGGGTCCGGCGGGCAGGGGATTGCTTCCAACCGTTGGGCATGAGGGGCAAGTCCAAGAGCCTCAACGCCTTCATGATCGACGCCAAGATACCTCGGGAGATTCGCGATCAACTGCCACTGCTCGTCTCGCCCGGGCACATCGTCTGGGTGGCAGGATACCGCATAGATGAGCGGGCCCGGATCACAGGCCGAACGCGCCAGGTGCTCCACTCCAGGTTTATCAAGTCCAACTAGGGTTACCGTCGCTCCTCGCCAGCCAAGTGGCGCATGCGGGCCATCTCCATAGGACAGCGCAGCGCAGGATCATACCCTCCCCCGCTAATCGCCCAGCTCACCCAGTGGCCCCAGGAGTTCAGCCACCTCGCGTCCTGTGCTCGCTATTGTTGCACCCGCTGGTCAGGTGACCCCTACCATTCTGCCACAGCCACCTCAGGGCATCAAGACTTGGCCCCGATGACACCGTATGTTGCCTGTAGAGGGCCGCGCGAGCCCGTCGTTGTGCGCGGGCTACACCATCTTGGCCCAAGTCCCCGTCAATAACAAGGGACCAAGACATCCCAGACCGCCTGTGCTTGAACACCGCCTTTGCCTGTGTCATAATCCCTGACACACACGAAGTGGGATGAGAGAGACGTGGACATCGACCCAGGATGGTGTACAAGCCGGACAGCACGTCGGGCCCACACACGATCGCTTGAACTACTTCTGAGGAGGAGGTCCCATGCACGACGATGTGAGCGAGGTCCTGATTAGCCACCAGCAGATAAGAGAGAGGACCGGGGAACTTGGCCGCCAGATCACAGAAGACTACGACGGCAAGGACCCTCTCCTGATCTGCATCCTCAAGGGTGGCTTGATGTTCCTCGCCGATCTAATGAGGGAGGTAGATCTCCCCCTGGAGATAGACTTCATCGCTGTTTCCAGCTACGGTGACTCCACCGAGTCCAGCGGTGTGGTGCGTATCCTCATGGACTTGGAGCGGAATATTGAGGGGCGGCATGTACTCATCGTTGAGGACATTATCGACACCGGGCGCACACTGAGCTACATCATAGAGAACCTGCGCACTCGCGGCCCCGCCAGCATCAAGGTGTGTACGTTGCTGGACAAACCTGCGCGAAGAGAGTTGGAGATCCCCATCGACTATGTGGGTTTCACCATACCGGACAGGTTCGTCATAGGCTACGGTCTGGACTACGGCGAGATCTATCGCAACCTACCATTTGTGGGCATACTGAAGCCTGAGCTGTATTCGTAGCGGTGATGGCTTTGCGCTCCAGGTTCAGCGGTCCTCTCCAGCAGGTTGGGCGCGGTCTACGGGCCGCGGATCGACCATCTGTGCTCATCGCCGCCCTCCTCCTGGGCATCCTGGCGCAGTCTAGCCTGACCTGGTCTCCTACATTGGTGGCCGGATGTCTGGTTGTGTTGGGATCCCTCCTGCTCCTTTCCTCGTTCCTCGACCGAAGAAAAGGCTCCTCTCGACCCGAGACTGCCACCAACGTGATCCTTCTCCTCGCCCTTTTCGGCGGAGGGGTTGTGCTGAAAACGCTCCCGTCCTTCCGCGCTGCCGTTCCCCTCTACTCGGCGGCGGTGCTCCTGTTCGTCCTAGCCACCAGGAGCCGATCTGCGGCCCGACTGAAGAAGACCGAGCCTCGCGCCGCATGGGAGATAGTGGTCCTGCTATGCATCGTGGGGTTGGCCTTCGTCTTACAGGGGTATCACGTGGCCGACATCCCGCCAGGCTTTCACGGGGACGAAGGCGAATCGGGCATGCAAGCGCTCCAACTGCTGCACGGCGAGGTGGGGAGTCTGATCTCCGTGGGCTGGTATCATCTGCCCATGCTCGGTTTCGCCTGGCACGCAATAAGTATGAGGGTTTTTGGCGAGACCGTCTTCGGGCTGAGAATGAGTTCGGTGATCGCGGGTACCCTCACTCTCATCCCCTTCTACTTCCTGACGCGGCTCCTGTTCAACAGGACCACTGCCCTCCTGGCGATATTCTTCCTGGCCGTCTCACACCCGTTCATCGCGCTGAACCGCCTGGGGATCAACTACACCCAAACCACGCTCTTCGAAGTGACCACCTTCTACTTCCTCTTCCGGGGCCTTCGCTCCAAGAAATGGTGGGACTTCGCCGCCTGCGGCCTATTCATGGGCATCGGCCTGTACCTCTACTACGCCTCCAGGCTCGTGCCTTTCATCGTCCTGGGGTTTCTGTTTTGCGCCTGTATATCCAATCGTGGCCTGCTACGCGAGCACTGGCGAGGCATGACTATCCTGTGGCTCGCTGCATTGCTGGTCTTTGCACCCATGGGGGTCTATTTCCTACAGCACCCCTGGCACTTCATGTCGCGCACGAGCTTCGTCTTCGTTCTGGGCAACCAGGGCTGGGTGGACACGCCATACCCTCAGGAGAATGCCGTGCTTACACTCCTTGGTCAAACATCACGGGTGCTGCCCCTCTTCAACTACGGCGGCGACACCAGCGGCCAGTATGGATATCGAGGACCGATGCTCGATTTCATCACCTCGATACTCTTCGTGCTGGGGCTGGGATACTCCTTTGCCCGTGCCCTGCGACCCCGCTACTTCTTCCTACTCATCTGGTTCTGGGCCACCATCATCGCGGGGGGAATACTGACCCTCCCCGCACCCTTCGTGCCCCGCTTGGCCGGTATGCTCCCCGTCGTCGCCCTCTTTGCCGCCGTGGCAGGTTCGGCGACGTTGGACGTGCTCAGAGAGGCCTGGGCGGACAATAAAGCCACCAGAGCGATTCTCGGTGCTCTGGTGGCTTTGACCTTGGGTGTGGTTTCCTTCCTCAATTACGACATCTACTTCAACGACTACCTCCCCACGGTCCAGGGATGGGCGATGCGCGAACCCGCCACGGCCATCGCGCGATACCTCAGGTCTCTCGGCGATGACTACGACGTATACCTCTTGGGCGAACCCAGGCTCTACGTCCGGCACGGCACAATCCGTTTCATTGCCCGCGACATCACGGGAACGGATGTGCTCGACCCATCGTGGTACATACCGCTTCGGTCAGGAGGGGAGAAAAACGCCGTGTACATCCTTCTCCCTTCCCACCTCCAGCACTTGGACAGCCTCCAGCAGTACTATCCCAGGGGCGTGGTACGCAACTTCACCAGAAAATCAGGCGAGCTATGGTTCACGACCTTCGAAGTCAGCGCGGAAGACATCTCGGCCGCGATGGTCTCCGGCGCCTCCCGTTGAGGACGGATCATCGCTTGCTCAGGGCAACCTCGATGTTCTTCAAGGCTTTCTGTATGTTCTCTATGGAATTGGCGTAGGACATGCGGACGAAGCCGCGGCCATACTCGCCGAAGGATGTACCAGCAAGCACCGCGACCCCTGCGTCCTCCATGCAGAAGTCAGCAAACTCCCTCTCATTCATGCCTGTGCCTTCAATGTTGGGGAAGACATAGAAAGCACCTTTGGGCATCGAGCATCTGATGCCACGGATGGCATTAAGCCCAGGCACAATGACCCCGCGGCGGCGCTTGAACTCCTCCACCATCTCGCGAGGCGCGTGCTGTGATCCGCGTAGCGCCTCGACGCCGGCGTACTGGGTGAACGTAGCTGTACATGAGTTGCTGTTGGTCATCAGGCGTGCGATGTGCACCGCTAGCTCCGCCGGCATCACGCCATAGCCCAATCTCCAGCCCGTCATAGCGTAGGTCTTCGAAAAACCGTTCAGCAGAATGGTGCGATCCTGTACATCGGGCAAGGATAGGAAGCTCACGTGTTCCCCTTCATAGACGATCCTGTCATAGATCTCATCGCTGAGCACCATGAGGTCATGTTCCTTGGCCACGTCAGCGATCTCTTCCAGATCCTCCCGCGTCAACATGCCCCCCGTAGGATTCTGGGGAGTGTTGATGATCACCATTTTGGTGCGCGATGACACCTTTCGCCGCAACTGAGACACGTCAAATCTGAAGTCGCGCCCCTCCTCGAGGACCAGCGGCACTGGCTTCGCACCGACGAACTTGATCATAGACTCGTAGATTGGGAATCCAGGATTGGGATAGAGTACTTCGTCACCCTCCTCCACCAAGGCCAGGATGAGGAAGAACATGATGGGCTTGGCCCCCGGCGTGACCACGACCTGGTCAGGGGTGACCTTCACTCCGCGCGTCTCCGCGGTGTACTCAGCAATCGCCTCCCGTAGTTCCGGAATGCCCGCTGAAGGA
>CAYGQI010000026.1:0-14973 GCA_964351925.1 uncultured Anaerolineales bacterium
TGGGCTACAGCAGGGAGGAGGCGATGGCCGAGGCGCAGAGGTGTCTAGCCTGCAAGAAGAACCCCTGCAACGAAGCCTGCCCTCTTCACTGTTGCCCAGCCGAGTACATAGATTTCATAGCCCAGGGGGATTTCGACAAGGCTCTGGCGCAAATCCTGGAATACAATCCCCTGGCTGCCTCGTGCGGCCGCGTGTGCGTGCACTACTGCGAAGGTAAGTGCACACTGGGGAAGAAGGGAACCGCTCTGGCCATCGCGTACCTCAAGAGGGCAGCTGCTGACTACGGTCAGGCCACGGTGAAGGCCGGAGCGCCGACGGGCAAGAAGGTCGCCATCATCGGCTCGGGACCTGCCGGGCTCACTGTGGCTTGGGAATGCGCCAAAGCTGGCCACGCGGTGACCATCTTCGAGACTCACGGGTTGGAAGGGGGTATGCTATGGGCAGGCATCCCCTCATACAGGCTGCCGCGAGAAGCGATCAAGCAGGATGTGCAAAGGATACTCGACCTTGGCGTGGAATTGCGCCTGGAGTCTCCGATCTCATCAGAGAAACAGGTTCTGGACCTACTAGACGAGTACGATGCTGTGTTCATCGGTATTGGAGCTCACGAACCGCGTTGGATGGGCATCGAGGGAGAGGACCTGCAAGGCGTGGTTCACGCTGTAGATTTCCTGCGGGACGTGAACCTGGGCAAGGCTGTCCAAGTGGGGAAGAAGACCGCGGTCATCGGCGGCGGCAACGTAGCCATGGACGCTGTCAGGACTGCCCGTCGCCTGGGAGCGAATTCTTTCATCGTGTACCGGCGGGCCAGGGAGCAGATGCCCGCCGACGAGGCAGAGATCGTGGAGACGGAGGACGAGGGCATCGTCTTCCATTTCCTCACCAATCCTCAGCGCGTTCTCGGCAGGGATGGCAAGATGACCGGCCTCGAGTGCCTGCGCATGGAACTCGGCGAACCGGACGAGAGCGGGCGGCGCAGTCCGGTGCCCGTCGAAGGCTCCGAATTCGTTATCGAGGCCGACATGATGATCCAGGCGATCAGCCAGCAACCGGACATCTCCTGGCTGGCCAAAGACTCCAGGTTCAAGACCACCCGGTGGCACACTTTCGAGGTTGACCCGGAGACCAATGAGACCTCTGTCGAAGGGGTGTTTGCCGCTGGAGATGCTGTCAGTGGGCCGTCGACCATTGTCGAGGCCGTCGCTGATGCCCGCAAGGCCGCTCAGGGTATCCTCCGCAAGCTGGCAGGAACGTAGGGCGGCAGGCGCAGCCGAGTCTACGGTGGGAGGGATAGGGCCCATCTGCTCTTCCCTCCCTTGTGCATACGGAGATGATCAAAGAGCTGTTGGCAACCAGGAAGAGGGAGCTCGCCGGATACGTTCTGCGTGTTCTGGTGGCGGTGGCGGTGCTGGCAGTTGCCGGTGCTCTGCCCAAACCCATCATCATGATGGGCCCGCCGCGCGCGGTGGAGTCTGTCAATGGGAAGATGGGAGTGCACACCCGCCTGACCGATGAGGTGGAGGAGTGGAAGATACAGCGCACGCTTCAACTTGTGCGGGAGATGGGAGCCTCGTGGATAGTTGAGTACTTCCCTTGGGGCTATATCGAGCCGACCAAGGGCCAGTTCGACTGGCAACATGCAGACGTGGTCGTCGACCACGCCGTCAACCAGGGCCTCAGAGTGGTGGCGCGACTGGATTTCGTGCCCGAGTGGGCGCGGCCCAAGGACACCACCTTCCGTTACCTGGACGAGGAGCACTATGAGGACTACGGCGACTTCGTCCATGCTTTTGTGGAGCATTTCGAAGGACGCATAGACTACTTCATCATCTGGAACGAGCCCAACCTGAGCTTCGAGTGGGGCTATCGCCTTGTCGATCCTGAGGCCTACACCGAACTGCTCAAAGTGGCATATCGTCGCGCCAAGGAGGCCAATCCAGACTGCTACGTGCTGGGCGGTGGCTTGGCGCCCACCGTGGCGCGAGAGGGCAACGAATGGGGTCTCAGCGATCTCATTTTCCTGCAAAGGATGTATGACGCTGGCGCTAAGGAGTACTTCGACATCCTTAGCATCCATGCCTACGGTTATGTCTACCCACCGGACGATCCTCCCGCAGACAACAAGATCAACTTCGCCCGTGCAGAACTGCTCCGCGAGGTAATGGTTCGGAACGGCGACGGAGACAAGAGAATCATGATCACCGAGGGGGGATGGAACGACCATCCGCGGTGGACCAAGGGGGTGCGCCCCTACCAACGCATACTGTACACTATCCAGGCCTACGAGAGAGCGAAGGAGTGGGAGTGGTGTGAGGCCTTCGTGGTGTGGTCTTTTCGCACGCCGGTTCCGGAGAAGAACTTCCGCGACTACTATACCCTGGTGACATCAGCATTCATCGTCAAGCCGATATATCTAGAGATTCAGAACTACGCCCGTGGAGCTACGGATTGGCTCGCGGAACCGGTGCGCTGATGGGCGGACCACATGCGTGACGGGATGCTTCACAGACGCTGGAGCCTGGCGCTGGTACTTGTGCTGGGGGTCCTGGCGTTGTCAGCTGGGCTCTGGGTGATGCTGACCCCCGGCGAGCTGCCAAAGGACGGGACGTGGGAGCGGATGCAGCGGGACGGTGTGATGCGGGTAGCGGTGGATGCCAGCTACCCACCTTTCGAGTACATCGACGTAGCGGGAAACCTTGTGGGCTATGACATCGATTTGGCTCACGAGTTGGGTCGCAGGTTCGGTGTGGATGTTGAGTTCGTGATCATCTCCTTCGACGGCCTTTACGACGCACTGCGAGTGGAGAGGGTGGACCTAATCCTCTCGGCGCTACCCTTCGACTTGAGGCTGACTGAGGATGTGGCGTATTCTCCTTCCTACTTCAACGCCGGGCAGATGCTCGTGGTGCGCGAGTCTGAAGGCAGCATCTCCAGCGCGGAGGACCTGCAGGGGCGGCGCGTGGGAGTGGAGTGGGGTTCCATGGGGGACGTGGAATCGAGACAACTGCTAAGGAGAATGGAGTTTGAGCTCTACCAGTATCCCACTCCGGCAGAGGCCCTCGGCGTGCTAGCAGAGGGGGAGATAGACGCTGTAATCGCGGACGCGGTGTCCGTCTACCAGTTCCACCGTGAGCATGGCGACATCAAGATCGCGGGGCCACCCGTGACCGACGATCCGTACGTCATCGCGACGTTGTTGAGCAGCTCTGTGCTACAGGCGCAATTGAACGAGGCCATCCTCGAGCTCAGCGCCAACGGGTTTCTCGATCAACTACGGGTGCAGTGGTTCTAGCGTCGCGGCGCTGTACAGGGCCTGGATGCCCTCTCTGTCTCGCCCCGTCCCCAGCGCCACCATCAGCTTGATGCGCGCCTTCTGGCCGTTCAGTCCTTCGGCAAACACAACTCCCGCCCCAATCAGGTCTTTGTAGGCGCCTTCGTAGCCGTACCCATCGTACACGCGGCCGCTGGGACATCTAGAAGCAATGACGACGGCCATGCCTTGCTGGACGGCCTCGCGGATGGCGGGCATCCACCAGGGCGGCACCCGTCCGCCACCCAGAGCCTCGATGACGACGCCCGCAGTTTCCCTATCTATCAGGTGGCGCAGAAAGGCGTCATCCGCGCCCACGGTGACCTTGATCAGGTGCACATCCCGCTCCAGACTGGAGCACGGGATATGCTGGCGCACGACACGCCGATCCACCACGACCTTATCAGCGTCGACCCTACCCAGTGGCCCATGGTTGAGGGACTTGAACGTATCCAGGCTCTGGGTGTGCGTCTTCGTTACGTCTCGCGCTGCGTGGATCTCCTGATTCATGACCACCAGTGCTCCCAGGTCTCTCGCGGCCACGCTTGCTGCAACCCCAATCGCGGATGATAGGTTGGCAATGCCCTCGTAGCCCTCGTCAGATGCTGTTCGCATGGCCCCGGTCAGGGCCATGGGTTTGTCGGTGTCCACGGTCAGGTCGAGGAGATAGGCGGTCTCCTCCATGGTATCAGTCCCGTGCGTCACGACGATGCCTTGTACCTCGTCATCTCTGACGAGCTCGGCCACGCGCATGCGCAGACCCCACATCGTATCCAGCGTGAAATGTGCGCTGGGCAAGTTGCAGTATTCCTCCCACTCCATGGCTGTCAGACCGTTGCCCAACTGTCGGAGGAAATCCTCGCCCCTCAGCGCAGGCACAGCGCCGCTAGCGGCCTGGTCGTGCCTCATGGCGATGGTTCCACCGGTGGTGATCACCTGCACTCTGGCCATCAACTGCCCTCTGACATGTGGAGGCGACGCATGTTCGGACCGGCGATTTCCCTGGGCGCTCAGCCAGCAGCCTCTCGCGACACTCTTTTCTCCGCTTCGTCCAGTCTCAGCGAGAGCACTCGCGACGCCCCATCTCCGCTCATAGTGATCCCGTAGATGGAGTCGGCCGTTTCTAGCGTTGCGCGGTTGTGGGTGATGACTACTAGTTGCGTTTCTTCGGACAGCTCCCTGAGCAATTTGCCGAAGCGCTCAACGTTGACCTCGTCGAGCCGCGCATCAACCTCGTCCAGGAAGCAGAAGGGTGTGGCGCAGGCCTTCAAGATGGCGAAAGTCAGGGCAACTCCGGTGAGGGCCCTCTCTCCGCCGGAGAGGGTGGCTACGCTGCTGCCGCGTTTCCCGGGTGGTTGAGCCAGGATTTCCACCCCGGTCTGAAGCGGGTTTTCTGGATCGGTGAGGACTAGTTGCCCCCTTCCTCCGTTGAACAGTCGGGCGAAGAAGGCCTCGAATTCGACCGCTACGCGCTCGAAGGTTGCGGTGAACTTGTCTTCCATGACTTGGTCCAGTTCAGTCACCACCTTGCGTAGGGAGCGAGCGGCTTGTTCGAGATCCTCGATCTGTCCTACCAGGAAGGTGTGTCGTTCCGCCACCTGCTCGTATTCCTCCATTGCCTCCAGATCGACGGGTCCCAGTTGACGCAGGCGCCTGCGCACACGTGTAATCTCGGCCTCCAGTCCCCTGGGCACTTCGGTAGCCACCGGCAAAGAGCGAAGGCGAGCGTCAATGTCCAGAGGCAGCTGCCTGGGTATATCGGCGGATGTGGCAATGGTCTCCAAATCGGCCTCTATGCGCTCCTGCAGGTTGCGAAGCTCGTCCTCGGAGCGCTGGCGCTGGAGGACTGCGTTGTTGTGCGCAACTTCGTGCTCCTGGAGCGTGCGCCGAGCTGTCGCCTCGGCCTGTTCCAGGTCGCTCTGTTGCTTCTCCAGGTTGGCCAGCTGCTGCTCCCCCTCCGCGATCTGTGATGAGAGGCCATCTGCCTGCGCTGCGAGCACTTCTGTCAGTCCCGCGAGGGATCCTATGGTCCTCTCCAGGTCGGCAGCCTCAGTGCCCAGCTCTTCCACCCGGAGCTGCTTCTCCCGGAGCTGCGATTCTGTCTGCTCCAGCCCGGCAAGGTGACCGGCGAGAGCCGTTTCCTGACTCTCCTTGGTCCTTTGGAGCACCGCGACGGCGGTCTTCAGGCCAGCCAGCTTCTCCCGCAGAAGGCTGGTGTCGAGCGCACCCAGCTGTACCTGTAAGGTGCTGACGGTCTCGGCGGCCGCTCGTTCCTTCTCCCTCGCCGCCTCGACCGCTTCTGCGATGGCCCTCTCCTTGTCCTGGAGTGCGCCTATCTCCGCCTGAAGCCTGCTGGCTGCCACCCCATGCCAGTCGAGTTCTTGTGCTGCCCTGTCATGTTTGATGCTCAAGCCAGAGATCTCTTCGTCCCTTGTCTTGAGAGCTTTCTCGACGCGGTTACGCTCCTCCCTCAGTGCGGCAAGTTCGTCCGTCAGTCCTCGACATCGCCCCTGTTCGCCGTCGATTTGGGCCTCCAGGTTACCGTTTTGCTCCTGTGCGGCTGCAATCCGCTGGGGCAGTTCCCTGCGTTCGCGTTCGTGGGTTAATAGGAGACTGCTAGAGGCATCAGAGCCACCCGTCACCACCCCTGCCGCTGAGACCACGTGTCCTTCAAGGGTCACGTAGTGCAGGTCACCATCCGGAGCACGCATCGCCCGGGCGGTGTCCAGATCCTCGACCACCAGGGTGCGACCGAGCAGTGCGCCCAGCACAGGCTCCAGACCCTCCTGAATGGTCACCAGGTCAGCCGCCAGCCCCAGGACACCGGGTGCACCAGACAGCTTCTGCGGAACAGGCCAGTTGAGAGAATCCAGTGGTACAAACGTCGCACGTCCGGCATGACTCTCAGTCAGTAAGCGGAGAGCGCGCTCCGCCCCCTCCCACGTCTTGATGACAACGGCCTGCAAGAGGTTGCCGAGAGCGGCCCCGATGGCACGCTCGAGGTCAGCTGGCACTTGAATGAGTTCTGCCACGGTGGCAACCACGGCTGACGCGCCCTTCGTTTCACTTAGCACGGTGCGCACAGCCGGCGAGTAGTCCGCAAGCTCGGCCCGCGCCTTTGTCAGAACCTCGTTGCGCACCTGCCACCTACTCAGATCCTGGCGCACGGTCTCGAGGCGCGCTCCCAACCGGCTTTCCCTGTCGGCCGCCGCTTGGATGCCGTTCTGCTTCGTTTGTTGCTGGCTTTCTAGCCCCTCGAGCTGTGCAGCGATGTCTGCCCGCTGGGACTCGAGCGCGCGAGTCTGCCGCATTAGTTCTTCGAGTGCAAGCGTTAGGTCCTCGCTTGCCTGCCGATGCTCCTCGCGCTCTCTGTCCAGGTCACGCCTTCGTTCCGCCAACTGGCTGCGGCGGTTGCGCATGTCTGCCAGATCTGTAGCCGACTCGAAGGTGAATTGCTGGCTGGCGGTCAACGCCTGCTCCAACCGACGACGTTCGTCCTCCAGGCTTTCCAACTCAGCCTGGGAGTCCTGCCACTCGGTGTCGCGCTGCGCGCGCTCTTCAGCCAGCCGCCCGAGTTCCGATTCCAGCTCGCGTATCCGGTTTGCGCGAGTATCCCGGCTCGCTTCGAGAGGGGAAATCTCTTGCTGGATCTCGTGCCTCCGCTGGCGAATGAGGCGTTGTCTCTCCTCTTTGACCGCCAGCTCTCTCTGGAGTCCCTCCAGACGACTGTGAAGTTGCCCGCTCTCACTGTGCCAGCCGCCTAACTGGCCCCTTAGCTCAGCACGCTGCCTTCTCGCTTCGTCAATCTTCCGCGAGATCTGGTCCAGACGTTGCTGCTCTTCGGACAAGCCGTCCGCATGACTATTCACGCTCTGTTGAGCCACCTTCAAGCCCTGCTGAGCCTGGTGCCAGCGGTAGCCGTACCAGGCCTCGAGCAATTCCTCCAGTCTCTTGGACGACTGCTGGTACTCCCTGGCCCGATCGGCTTGCTTGTTGAGGCGCTGTAGTCGAGGCGCGATCTCACCGACGATGTCATTTGCGCGCAGCATGTTGTTGCGCGTGTCTTCCAGTTTCTTGAGGGCCTGATCGCGCTTGGCCTGGTGTGTGGCTATGCCGGCGGCCTCCTCGAAAATGAAACGCCGCTCTTCTGGATGCATGCTCAGGCTCGCGTCCACGGCCCCCTGCCCGATGATGGTGTAGGTGTTGCTGCTCACGCCGCCCTTTGACAGCAACTCGACTACGTCTCTTCGCCTCACACGGCTTCCGTTCAGGAAGTACTGGTTCTCTCCCGAACGGTAGCTGCGCCGCTGGATGGTCACCTCTGTGTAGTCGATGGGAAGCCGCCCAGTGGAGTTATCCAGGGTGAGTGAGACCTCAGCCATCCCCACTCGTGCGCGCCCCTGACCTCCAGCGAAGATCATGTCGTCGCTGCGCCTGGCGCGCAGAGTCCGATATCGCTGTTCTCCCATCACCCACCGCAGGGCATCGGCAATGTTGCTCTTGCCACTCCCATTGGGCCCGACGATGGCTGTTACCCCGGCGTCGAACTCGAAGTCGGTCTTGGTGGCGAAAGTCTTGTAGCCTTGTAGCTCCAGTCGCTTCAGATACATCGGTATCCATACGTAACGGGCCAACGGATGACAGCTCCGTCGGCCACGTTGGGATCAGCAGGCACTCTACAGCTGAGCACTCGGCAGCCACTAGATATGGGCACGCGGGCATGTGTCGTACTGCATCTAGTGGTGACGAAACTCTGCCCTGCGCACAGTATATAGCCTTTACGATGTGGTGTCAACCCTCGCCGCTGTCTACCCTCTCCAGTGCCTCGTTCGCGGCCTCCTGTTCGGCGGCCTGTTTGCTCCGACCCAGGCCAAGGCCATAAACCTCGTCATTAATCACCACCTCTACCGTGAACTCCTTGGCATGGTCTGGCCCTTGCTCCAGCACCGTCCGATACATTGGCGTCACACCAAGTTCTCTCTGCGTCCTCTCCTGCAAGCGGCTCTTGAAATCCCTGTCCAGACCGCCTTCAACAATGCGAGCGGCCTCTGGTGCCACAAGGGCGATCACGAACCCCGCCGTTGGCTCGACCCCTCGATCGAGATACATGGCCGCCACGAGTGCCTCGAAGGCATCGGAGAGAAGCCCCACGCGCTCGCGTCCTCCCCTCTCCGCCTCACCATGGGACAGGTAGACGTAACTTCCCAGGTCCACTACGCGCGCGAGTTGGGCCAGGGCGCTAGCCTTGATCAGAGCCGCGCGCAAGCTGGTGAGTTTGCCTTCATCCATCTCGGGGTACTGTAGGTAGAGGTATTCGCCGACGATGAAGTCCAGCAGAGCGTCTCCCAGGAACTCTAGACGCTCGTTGGAGGGTAGCGCGAAGTCAGGATTCTCGTTGAGGTAGGAGCGGTGTATGAGGGCTTGCCGCAACAGCGACTCGTCGGCGAACCGCACGCCTAGAGCTTCCTGCAGCCGATCCAGTTCTACATCCATGAATGCCTCAGGTCCTGGCGTGGATAGGACCTTCCGCCTGGCCCATGGCTGCCTCCCGCACCGCTTCGGGAAGCGTAGGATGAGCGTGGATGGTCTCCACGATATCCTTGGCCGTGGCACCTGACCGCACGGCCAGTGCACCCTCGGCTATCAGATCAGTGGCGTGCGGTCCCATGATGTGCAGGCCCAGCACCTGTCCACTGCTCTCGTCGCAGATCATTTTCACCATGCCCGCTGTCTGGCCCATAGCCAGGGCTCGACCGCTGGCTGTGAAGGGGAATCTGCTCTTCTTGTAGGCGATACCCTTTTCCTTCGCCTCCTGCTCCGTCAGGCCTACTCCGGCGATCTCTGGCATGGTGAAGACGCAGTTCGGAACGGCCCTGTAATCCATGCTGCTCTCTCTGCCCAGGGCATGCTCAGCAGCTACCTCGCCTTCGCGGCTGGCCACGTGGGCGAGCATGAAGCCTCCTGTCACGTCGCCTATCGCGTAGACACCCGGCACATTGGTGGCCATGTGTTCATCCACCGCGATGGTTCCCCTGTCCACCTTCACACCGATCTTCTCCAGGTGCAGCCCGTCAGTGTAGGACACCCTCCCGGTAGCCATGAGGACCATGTCGGCGACAACCGCACCTTCGCCCGTCGGCTCCTCGTACACGACCTCCAGCCCACCGCCCCGCTGGCGCACTTCTCTCAGGGGGGACTTTGTGTGCACGTCGACGCCCTGTTTGCGGAGCAGTTGCAGGTGCCGCCGAGCAAGATCCTCGTCTACCGTGGTGAGAACAGAGGGCAACATCTCCACAATGGTCACCTTGGTCCCCAGGGCGTTGAAGATGCTGGCGAACTCCACGCCTATGACTCCCCCACCCACGATCACCAGATCGTCCGGTGGCTCCTTCAGGCTTACCACTTCGTTGCTGGTCACCACACCCGGCAGGTCAAGTCCGGGCACAGGAGGCATGGCCGGCTTGGACCCCGTAGCGATGATTAGCTTCTGGGCCTCGATCTCCCTGGGCGACTCGCCGGTGACCTTGACCTGGGTCGGCGAGACGAATTCCCCGACGCCAGAGATTACGTCAACCTTGTGCATCTGCAGCAGGCTCTCCACACCGGAGACCAGGCGCTCCACGACTTCGTCCTTGCGCGACATCATCCTGGCAAAGTCGAAGGCGGGCTCAGCGACGATGATGCCAAATTCCTCGGCGCGCTCCAGCTCTAGCAGCAACTCTATGCTGCTGACCATAGCCTTGGTGGGTATGCACCCCCAGTTGAGACACACACCCCCAACACGTTCGCGCTCGATCAGCGCCACCCTTGCCCCGAGCTGGGCGGCGCGAATGGCAGCCACATACCCGCCAACTCCAGCGCCAATAATAGCGATGTCAAACTGTTCCACCATACCGTTCCTTTCTCTTGAACCTCACCGCGCAGCATTCTTCCCGCCGGTCCACGGTCAGCCCCATCTCCTGCGCCAGGGCGATCGCACGCGCACTAGGGCTGACGATGACATTGACACCCGCCCGCACTGCCAGCGGATCGAGTTGCTCCCGGTACTCTCCCCGAGGTCTCATGCATCCCAGATGGAGGGGAGCCGCCGGGAAGCGCAGACGGGCTTCCACGAGCAGCGCCGCCACATCTTCGGCTGGCGGTGGCTCGCAATCGGCATAGCGGGTGCCGCGAGTAGGTACCAGCACAATGAATACCAGCCCGTCCACGCCCAGCTTCTCCAGTGTCTCCAGGGCGCGGTACTCATGGGAGATGCTGCCCCCTCGCAATCCCACGGTAATGTGAGGGACCACAGTGGCGTAGGAACGCAGAAGCTGGTAGGTGGCGGCATAGTCGTCGGCCCCCGCCTCAATCCCGTACACCTCTCCGATCGTCTCGTCGTCACCCACGAAGTCGAAGGATATTATGTCAACGTACGGAAGGATTGCTTCGGCCTCCTCCCTACCTATGAGACCCACGTGCCAGTTCAAGATTCTACCTGGGCGCAGCCGTTCCACCACGTCCAGGTGGCTGGTGACCGGGACTCGGCCCCCCTTATCCGAACCCCCAGAAATGAGGCAGCTCGTGGCGCCCTGCGCATCAGCGTCCCACGCCGGGACCATGTGCCTCAAATAGTGCCCGCCACAGTGAGCGCAGTCCAACTCACATTGATCGCCCGTCAGGCTGACCACCAGCGTTTTCAGCGGGTAGTCCACGCCGATCACAGGAGGGAAGTTCGCGGCCCGTACCCGCCAGGCACGCTCGAAGCGTTCGTCCTGTTCCATGTCTCGTCGCTCTACCGTCAGCTCCGCCCCCTCACAGGTCGTCTGCACTGCGTCCACGGGTCCAGACCGCTTGATGGAATCCTCGAATCGGCCGGTGCTCTGTAGTGTGAGGGAGGCTCGGAGCTCGCCGGGAGTGGTTCGTCCGCGTCATAGGGCGGTCACACCACCATCGACCTCTGGTTTCGCCGGTCTTGCCGTCCCTGGCCGGGTGAGAATGGCACCGGATAACCAAGTTGCAGTCCCAAACGACATCCGGACAGTGGGTCTGTCGCTTTGGAGAGATAGGCACAGTATACCAGAGCTTGGGGGAGCTGACAACCGCGGCGGGCTACATTCTGTTTGCGCCTGCAATGGCGATGTAATATACTGAGCGCGGAGGCACATGTTGGACGATTCTCATAGCCAGACGGCCTGCACGACAGCTTTGGAGGAGACACGCGACGAGGCGGATCGACGGTCCAGCTTCAAGGCCATCCTGCGCGAGGTCGTCGAAACAGCGATCATGACGCTGGTCATCTTCCTGCTGGTTCGGGCGGGCTTCCAGAACTTCCGGATCGAAGGCCAGAGCATGGAGACGAACCTGCATGATGGCGAGTTCCTGATTGTGAACAAGCTCCTGTACTACATCCACCCTCCTCAGAGGGGCGACGTGGTGGTCTTCCATTCTCCTCAGAACCCGCGCAAGGACTTTATCAAACGAGTGGTAGGGCTGCCCGGGGAAGAGGTCGAGCTAATCGACGGCGAGGTCTACGTCGATGGGGTCCGGCTGTACGAGACCTACATCTCCAATCGGGGTGGCCGCTCCTGGGGACCTGAGGTGATCGGCGAGTTCGAGTACTTCGTGCTGGGAGACAATCGGGACAACAGCAGCGACTCCCGTAGCTGGGGGATGCTGGATGGAAATGCCATCATCGGTAAGGCGTGGGTCTCCTACTGGCCACCTCGCACCTGGGGTCTTGTCCCTCACTACACCTTTGCCGCGGTGGAGTAAGGAGAAGGGATGGCTGCGAAGGTTCTCCCGCATGTCCGCGATGATCAAGCCAGGGTTCCGCTGGTAGAATTCCCGCCCCAGGACCTCCTGGAGATCATCGAGGGGCTCACCGTGGAGAAGCTGGCCAGCCTCATGGATGCCACCGATCTCAAGGCCGACACCCAGGAGCCCAAGATCAGGAAGATGGTCGAGTGGGCGCTGGAGTACGGCTTTGCGTCTGTCTGTGTCAACCCGGTGGAGGTCGATTTTCTCCCCCCACTGCTCAAGGGCAGCCAGGTCAAAGAGTGCTACGTCGTCGACTTCCCGCTGGGCAAGTCCTCCCTGGAGAGCAAGCGACGGCAGGCAGCCGAAACTGTGGACAAGAGCAGAGAGTTGAGGGGCGAGGGCCCGGGTCAGGTCGAGCTGGACATGGTGATCAACGTGGGCCGCTTCAAGAAGGACCCGGAGTACACTCGGGCGGAGATCGAGGCAGTGGTCGACGGTGCTGACGGCGAACTGGTCAAGGTGATCATCCGCTCCGGTGAACTGACCGAGGAAGAGATCGTGCGGGCATGCTCTCTGGTCAAGGAGGCAGGGGCCGACTTCGTGAAGAACTCCACGGGCATGGACGTCATGGGCGCCACGCCCGAGCACTTGTGGCTGATGAGAGAGACGGTAGGTCCCCATTTCGGTGTGAAGGCGGCTGGAGGCATTCCGGACGCCATGACCGTGGTGAGGCTGATCTACGCTGCGGCCAGAGAGGCTGAACTGAGAGACCCACTCAGATTCAGGATTGGAACCAGCGCTCCCCTGACCATACTTTCCACTATGGATTGGATCAGGGCCAATCCCCAGGCCTGGGTGGAGACCAGGGTCATCCCCTGCACCATCTGTCCCCACGGCCAGACAAGCAAGCAGAGGCGAGAGGTCCGGGAGATCTACATCAAGAGGTGCCGCACCTGTCCCTTCAGGCGCTACAGAGAGGACAAGGACTTCTGATGGAGAGAGGCGGCTATCACGGGAAGGTACTGCGAGTCGATCTCACCACAGGGGAGGTGACCACAGAGAGCCTGGATGAGAGCCTGGCCCGAGACTACGTCGGCGGACGGGGGTTGGGCAGCGCCATCCTCTGGGATGAGCTTTCACCCCGCACCGATGCCCTTTCGCCCCAGAACAAACTGATCTTAGCCACGGGGCCCCTCAACGGTACTGGGGCAGCCCTGTCCTCACGCTACGAAATAGTGACCAAGTCACCCCTCACCAACACCATCTTGAGCGCCAATTCCGGCGGCCGTTTCCCCATCGCCCTGAAGAGGACGGGCTTTGATGTGGTGATCATACGGGGTGCGGCCCCCAAACCCTGCTACCTGTGGGTGGACGATGAGAGGGCGGAACTCAGGGACGCCTCCAACTTGTGGGGGCTGGACACCCACCAGACCACGGAGCGACTTCTGGAAGCCACATCACGCCAGGCCTCGGTGGCCTGCATCGGGCCCGCGGGTGAGCGCGGCGTGCTCTACGCCTCGGTGATGAACGACATGGACCGGGCGGCGGGAAGGGGTGGGGCCGGCTGCGTGATGGGGGCCAAGAACCTGAAGGCTATCGTAGTCCAGGGGACTCACAAGACACCAGTGGCCAATCCAGAGGGGTTCCAGGAGGCCAGGAAGACCGCTCTGACTATGATCAGCGAGGCCCCCCTCACCAAGAACGCCCTCAAGGAGTACGGCACCGCGGTTCTGATCAACATTATCAACCAGTTCGGCGCCCTTCCTACGCGAAACTTCCAGGAGGGGTACTTCCCCGATGCCGACTCCGTCTCCGGGGAGACGTTGAAGGAGTTGCTGTTCGAGGGCAGCGCGGGCTGCGCCACCTGCGCTGTGGCCTGTGGCAGGGCCACCAGGACCACCCGTCGCAGCGGGGAAGGCCCTGAGTACGAAACCATGTGGGCTCTGGGCCCGGACTGCGGGGTCAAGGACCTGGAGTTGATTACAGAAGCCAACTACAACTGCAACGAGTTGGGCTTCGATACCATCTCGGCCGGGAACACCATCGCCTGCGCCATGGAGTTGTGGGAGAGAGGGTACCTGGACGCAGCCACTATGGACTCGATCAGGGCCGAACTGGGCGGCGAGCTGACCTTCGGCAACGGCCAGGCTGTGCTCAAGGCCACCGAACTGATCGGGCGGAACGAGGCCTTCGGCCAGATACTTGGCGAGGGATCCCTGCGCCTGGCGTCCCGGTTTGGTCATCCAGAACTCTCCATGAGCGTCAAGGGTCTGGAACTCCCTGCCTATGATCCCCGCGGCTTCAAGTCGATGGGTTTGGCCTACGCTACTTCCACGCGTGGCGGCTGCCATCTGCGGGCCTATTTCATCGGCCCTGAGGCTCTGGCCACTCCCTATGCTGTGGACCGCTTCGGCAGCGAGGGCAAGGCCGCTCTGGTCATCCTCTACCAGGATCTGAGCGCGGCCATCGACTCGTTGGGCCTCTGCATGTTCACCATCTTCGCCCTGAACCCTGAGCACTACGCCAGCCTCCTCTCTACGGTGACCGGCGAGCATCTGGACGGCAAACAGCTTCTGACCATCGGCGAGAGGATCTGGAATCTGGAGCGCCTGTTCAACCTCCGGGAGGGTTTCACCAGGAAGGACGATGCGTTGCCTCCCAGGTTCTCCCAGGAGACGCTGCCTCGCGGCCACTCCAAGAACCAGGTGGTGGATCTGGAGCCTTTGCTGGAGGAGTACTACAGGCTCCGCGGTTGGGATGCAGACGGGGTCCCGACCAAGGCCAAGTTGGCGCAGTTGGGGCTGCGCCGAAGTTGACCCTCGGGTTCCTCCCCGGTATAATAGGTGCACGTGCCCCCATCGTCTAGTGGACTAGGACACCACCCTTTCAAGGTGGCGACGCGGATTCGAATTCCGCTGGGGGCA
>CAYGQI010000027.1:0-14961 GCA_964351925.1 uncultured Anaerolineales bacterium
CGGAGGACTGTGAACAGGCGGTGCCCTACTTCGAGACGGCCCTGCAGCTCGATGTCTGGGCCCAGCCTGCCTGGGACGGGCTCGACTACTGCGAGCAGTGAACAGAGCGCTTCAGGCAGCTTCGGTGAGCATCCGTTCGGAAGCTGCCTGACTAGCGGCTTTGAGCGAACAGGCGACGCTCTGTGGTGCGTTTGGGCGGAAAACGGAGAAATGGTGAGAAGGGAGGAGATCCGAGTAGCATAGAGCCGCAAACCACGTTCTGGGTTTGGCTCAGTGGGTTTGCACTTTTGACGAGAATACTGTATCATTAGATATGAATTAGCACTCTACACTTGAGAGTGCTAATTTGTGTGATGAAGTGGAGCACCACAGAGGAGAATAATAAGAGAAGGAGGTCTTGAACATGGCGCTAACGCTTAAACCGCTGGCTGATCGGGTAGTAGTAGAGGCCGTTGAGCAGGAAGAGATGACAGCCTCTGGTATCTATGTGCCCGAGACTGCCAAAGAGAAGCCCCAGGAGGCCATCGTGGTGGCCGTTGGTCCAGGGCGTCTGCTGGACAACGGGGAGCGAGCCCCTATGGAGGTCAAAGAGGGGGATCGTGTCATCTTCGCCAAGTACGCAGGCACCGAGGTGAAGGTTGATGACACGAAGTACTTGATACTGGGCGAGAAGGATATCCTTGCCGTTCTCGGAGGCAGCAAGGCGAAGAAGAAGGATATCCCTGCCGTTCTCGGAGGCAGCAAGGCGAAGAAGAAGAAGTAGAGCCGACATCGGCTGTTGTCCAAGAACTCGTCTCAATCCAGAAAAATGCAAGATCGATCAGGACACAGGAGGTAGAACAGAATGGCAAAACAGTTGGTTTTTTCCGAGGAAGCTCGTCGAGAATTGAAGAAAGGCATTGACACCTTGGCCGGGGCGGTCAAGACCACGCTTGGGCCCAAGGGACGCAACGTGGCCCTGGACAAGAAGTTCGGTGCTCCCACAATCACCCACGACGGGGTGACCGTGGCCAAGGACATCGAGCTGGAGGACCCCTTCGCGAACATGGGAGCACAGCTCCTGAAGGAAGCAGCCACCAGGACAAATGATGTGGCGGGCGACGGTACGACCACGGCGACGGTCTTGGCCCAGATGATCGTCAACGAGGGTTTGAAGAACGTTGCCGCGGGCGCCAACCCGATGATTATCAAGCGAGGCATCGAGAAGGCGACCACGGTGGTAGTGCAGGCCTTGAGAGACATGAGCCACGACGTCAAGGGCAGACAGGAGATCGCTTACGTAGCAGCCATTTCCGCCGCTGACATGGAGATCGGCGAATTGATCGCCGAGGTGATGGACAAGGTCGGCAAGGATGGCGTGATTACGGTTGAGGAAGGTAAAGGCCTGGGCTTCGAGAAGGAATACGTCGAGGGTATGCAGCTGGATCGAGGGTATATCTCGCCATACTTCATGACGGATCCCGAGCGTCAAGAGTCGGTGATGGAGGAGCCCTATGTGCTGATCACCGACAAGAAGATCTCCGCTGCCACAGACATCGTGCCCATCTTGGAGAAACTGGCGCAGGTCGGCAAGCGGGAGATCGTGGTGATTGCCGAGGACGTGGACGGCGAGGCTTTGGCCACTCTGGTGCTTAACAAGCTCCGGGGTGTCTTCAACGCCGTGGCCATCAAGGCCCCGGGCTTCGGTGATCGGCGAAAGGCCATGTTGGGGGATATCGGCGTGCTGACTGGAGGCACAGTCATCAGCGAGGAAGTGGGACGCAAACTGGAAACGGCCACTATCAATGACCTGGGCAGGGCCGGCAAGGTTGTATCCACCAAGGATGACACGACGATCATTGATGGTAGAGGCAAGGAGTCCGACATCAAAGGCCGCATCGAGCAGATCAAGGCCCAGATAGAGACCACGACCTCTGACTACGACAAGGAGAAGCTCCAGGAGCGCTTGGCGAAACTGGCCGGTGGGGTGGCCATCGTCAAGGTCGGCGCAGGCAGCGAGGTGGAGTTGAAGGAGAAGAAGCACCGCGTGGAGGATGCTCTCTCTGCCACCCGAGCCGCTGTGGAGGAGGGTATTGTCCCCGGTGGTGGTGTGGCGCTGATCAATGCCATTGAGGCCCTGGACAAGTCGAAGGAGCTCAAGAAGCTGGCGGGTGACGAGGCGACTGGCGTGTCCATCGTACGCCGTGCGCTCGAGGAGCCCCTGCGGCAGATCGTCGAGAACTCCGGCAAGGACGGTGCAGTGGTCCTGGAGCAGGTGCGGCGGCTGCAGAAGGACGGCAAGAACCCCAACGTGGGGTACGACGTGCTGGCCGAGGACTTCGGTGACATGACCGAGAAAGGCATCATCGACCCGGCTAAGGTGACCCGTTCCGCTGTGGAGAACGCAGCGAGTATCGCGGCGATGATTCTCACCACGGAGGCACTGGTGACCGATATACCCAAGGAAGAGCCGGCGATGCCGGCCATGCCCCAGTACTAGGGCGAATATCGACTCGCACAGCCCCTCTATTCGGAGGGGCTGTCTTTTTTCCGTGGAGTTTCGGTCGAGATTGGGGTATAATCTATCGAATGTGCAGGCAATGAGAATGGAGTGGAGCGTATGGAACTAGGTACGGTCAGGCGCATAGACATCGAGGAGGAAATGATGGGTTCCTATCTCGACTATGCTATGAGCGTGATCGTGGCCAGGGCCTTGCCCGATGCGAGAGATGGCCTGAAACCTGTCCATCGCCGCATCCTGTATGCCATGCACGACATGGGTTTGCGTCACGACCGACCCTACAAGAAGAGTGCCCGCATAGTCGGAGAGGTCTTGGGCAAGTACCACCCACACGGTGACGCTGCCGTGTACGACGCCATGGTGCGCATGGCTCAAGATTTCTCCATGCGTTACCCGCTGGTTGACGGCCAGGGGAACTTCGGCTCCGTGGATGGCGACGGCGCGGCGGCCATGCGGTACACCGAGGTCCGGCTGCATGCCATAGCGGAGGGCATGCTGGCCGACATAGATAGAGACACCGTCGATTTCAGCAGCAATTTCGACGGTACGCTCCAGGAGCCCCTGGTCCTTCCTGCCAAGCTGCCCAACTTGCTGCTGAATGGCGCATCCGGGATTGCAGTGGGCATGGCGACCAATATCCCTCCGCACAATCTGGGCGAGATATGCGACGGCCTCATCTACCTCATTGACAACTACGACAAGCTGGATGATATTGCGCCGGACGATCTGCTTCGCCTGGTTCGAGGTCCCGACTTCCCCACCGGCGGGGTGATCCTGGGCGAAGAGGGGATCCGTTCAGCATACGCCACCGGCAAGGGCCTGGTGCTAGTACGGGCCAAGGCTCACATCGAGGAGATGCGAGGAAACCGCCACCGCATCGTGGTTACCGAACTCCCGTACCAGGTGAACAAAGCCAGGCTCATCGAGCGGATCGCGGAGTTGGTGCGCGGCAAACGAATCGACAGCATCTCCGACCTTCGCGATGAATCAGACCGCCATGGGATGAGTGTGGTGATTGAGCTGAAGCGCGGGGCGCAGCCACTTACAGTGCTCAATCAACTCTTCAAGTACACCCAGATGCAGAGTACCTTCGGCGTTAACATGCTGGCTTTGGTCGATGGCGAGCCCCGCGTGCTCACCCTGAAGCGCATGATGGCCCACTACATCGAGCACCGCAGGGAGATTATCACCCGTCGCACTCGTCATGATCTGGCCAAGGCCAAGGACAGGGCCCACATCCTGGAGGGTCTGCGCGTTGCGCTGGAGCATCTGGATGAGGTGATCGCTACTATCCGCGGCTCTCGTACGGTGGATACGGCGCGACAGAACCTCATGCGCAAGTTCAAGCTAACCAAGGTCCAGGCGGACGCGATCCTCGAGATGCAGTTGCGGCGCTTGGCTGCGTTGGAGCGGAAGCGGATCGAGGACGAGTACACCGAAGTGATCAAGAGCATCGCTTACTTCGAGGATCTCCTGGCCAACCCACGAAAGATCCTGCACCTCGTCAGGGAGGATCTGGAGGAGTTGCAGAAGGAGTACGGGGATGCGCGGCGCACGATCATCAGCCCAGATGCCGAAGGAGATCTCGCGGAGGAAGATCTGGTTCCCGAGGAAGAAGTGCTGGTCAGCCTCACTCAGCGGGGATACATCAAGCGCGTGTTGGCTGAGACTTATTCGCGCCAGAAGCGGGGAGGAAGAGGCGTGGAAGGGGCCGGCACACGCGAGGAGGACCTGGTAGAGCACCTCCTGCTAGCCAATACCCTGGACGGACTGCTCTTCTTCACCGACAGGGGCAAGGTCTATCACGAGAGAGCTTATCAGGTCCCGGATGTCGGTCGCAGGGCCAGGGGATTGCCACTGGTCAACCTCATAGCTCTGGAACGCGGCGAGTCGGTGACCGCCGTGATAGCCGTACACGATTTCGAACAGCAGGGCTATCTGGTGATGGCGACGAGAAACGGCAAGATCAAACGTACCTCGCTGGAAGAGTTCGCTTCGGTGCGGCCCAGCGGGCTCATCGCCATCATGCTGGAAGATGGAGACGAGCTACGATGGGTCAAGCCCACGACCGGCAAGCAGCAAGTGGTGATAGTCACTGAGAGAGGCCAGGCAATCCGCTTCGAGGAGAGTGACATCCGTCCGATGGGGCGTGTGGCCGGTGGGGTGATGGCCGTGAGGCTGGAGGGCAAAGACAGGGTAGCGGCGATGGACGTAGTCAGACCCAAGGCCAATCTACTGGTGGTGACGGAGAATGGGTTCGGCAAACGAACAGACCTGGCGGAGTATCCAGTTCAGAGCCGCCACGGAAAGGGCGTGGTGACCATAGACACCAAGAGACTCGATGAGGTGGGTAGGATCGCGGATGCCAAGGTCGTGGATCTTAAGGACGAGGTGACGCTCATAACGTCCAAGGGAATGGTCCTGCGCACACAGGTCGCGAGCATATCTATGCTGGGTCGTGCCACTCGCGGTGTGCGGGTGATGCGCCTCAAGAGCGGTGATAGCGTCGCCTCGCTCGCGGTCATAGAGGGGGGCGACAAGAAGTTGCAGGGGTTGCCTGATGGAGAGTGATGCGTGAGGGAACGTTTGATGCTCTGGGGCGCCGCCATAGGTGGTGCGGTGCTGGTGTTCGCCATTGCTGTCGGCGTGTATCTCGGGTACTCGTGGTATCGGGAGCGATTCGGGCCGACCCCTGAGAGGGCGCTAGAGGAGTACTTCACTGCACTGGCCGACGGCGACTACGTGGTGATGTATGAGATGACGCCCGACGCCGACTTGATGGTGTTGGGTCGTAAGCTCTCTGAGAGCGACTTCGCCAAGAGGGTCGAGGAATTGCTGGGCGGTGAGGACATGGAGCTGGACAGGATCGAGCTGGAGAGAATCGCTCAGCGCGGCGAGTACACGTACTTCCGGGTGTCACTGCACTACAACCTCGGAGACACTGGCAAGGTGGCTCGCCTGCTGGTGGAGATGAGGGCCGACGGTAACGAATGGGAAGTGACCTATCCCTTCACTCCCAGCCTGTAGAGGGTGCCGACCTGGGAATGCTCATAGCGGCCCAGGATGCGGTCGTCATGGTCCGTGAGGAAAACGGGGCGGCGAGGCAGGTTGGCACCTATGAAGGCAAACAGTTGATCATAGGGATCAGCGGTGCTCCTTGGGACAACCAGTTGAGGATGGTGGCGCAGCAAGGTGTCCTTGTACCACTGGTACTCGAATAGCCCTTCGGCCACTACTGCTGCCTCTGGCGCTGCGCCCTCCACGTAGAGGAGATACCATAGAGAAAAGACATGCGCATCGGTGCCGGCGATGATCACCGCATCTGGCGGCACTTGAGCGAATACCGTAGCGGCGTACTCGTAAGCCTCTCTGTCATTGCTCAGGTCCAGATCCCGCAGGTTCGCACCGAGAACAAACACCGGCAACAGCAGCAAGGGCAGGGCGACAAGCCAGATGGGACGGGATGTGCTGGACGCATAATCCCGTCCTTTGTTCATCCAGGGGATGACGGCTTCTCGCAACAAGTAGGCAGCTCCATGGGCCATCCACATGGCGAATAGCAGGTAGGATGGTATGAGATAGACGTAAGAATCGGTGGTGTTGTAGGTTAGAGCGTAGATCACAACGGTACCGAACGAGGTCAGGGAGAACAACAGCCACTCGCGCTCCTCCTCCCACAAGTCCCAGATGCCGACCAGGCCAAGCGCCAATCCCAGCCAGGTGAACTGCTCGGCCGACATGCTCAGCCAACTAGCTATCCGCGCGGGCAGATGGGCCACCGGCAGAGCAAAGATGTATCCCCGGTAGATCCTGGCTGACACCGTCCACCAGAAACCAGACCACGTATGCGGCCCGCCCCAGTCCAGGGGAGGATGGCGTGCTGAGCTCAGAGGTAGGTAGAGATAGGTGCTCAAGCCTGCCAGAAAGAGAGCTGCCATTCCGAGGCAGACGGTACCCGTCAGTCGCCCCTTTCTCAGGACTAAGAAGAGCGCGCCTGGCACAAGAAGAAGGCAGGAGAAGTGGTTGCTCAGGCCAAGACCCAAGGCTATCGCCAGCGCATGGAGCCACCTGGTCTCTCCCCTCCGCCAATAGAGGGTCGTGAAGAAGATGATTAGGGCGACCAGGAGAGCATTCAGGCTATAGACCTCAGCGATGATGGCCTGGGACCAGAATACCCGAGAGAATGCCAGAAGCAGTGCTGATGCCGCCGAGATCACGACCATGCTCAGAGCATCAACACGTTGAGGGCCCAGTAGAAGGATGGTGCAGAAGACCACACTGACCGTACCCGCCGCCAGGACCGCCGACATCAGGTTGACCCTGTAGGCTATCTCTCCGATCGGCAACAATGTAAAAAGCTTGGCTAGGATGGTGAAAAGGGGGTAGCCTGGGGGGTGAGCGACGCCGAGGGTGTACGCGGCGGTGATCAGGTCTCCGCTGTCCACCCCGTCCTGCTCCCAGGTGATGGTCGGCGCGAGGGTGAGGCAGTAGCACCCGAAACACGCCACGAAGAGCAGCAGGGCGACGCCGGCCTTGGAAGGCCTGGCTTTCATCCGATCGTCCTTCCCCCGGGAGAGGCAGGTGCACGGGATCCCTGGCTGGCTTGAAACGGGTGGATGCCCGTCAACGCGAGGTGGGCAGTGAGAAGTCCCCCTCTCAAGGGCCGTA
Source organism: uncultured Anaerolineales bacterium (assembly GCA_964351925.1). Taxonomy (GTDB): domain Bacteria; phylum Chloroflexota; class Anaerolineae; order UBA7937; family B3-Chlor; genus JAUVXJ01. Next base: position 7,169 of record CAYGQI010000027.1, read on the forward strand.
CCAGTCTGGCTTCAGAAGCGAAGACCGATGCGCGTCCCGCTATGCTTCCGACGTGTATCTTCTCAGCGCGGGGCCCAGGCCGACATACTGAAAGTCGCGGCCCTGTAGAGTGCGCCACCCGCCGTAGACCCCGTAGACCCACCAGAGAGCCATGAGCGCCAGCGGAATGACCATTGACAGCAGAGAGATCCAGAACACGGGCGGTGGAGCATCCTCAAAACCCTGGGGGTCCCTCACCATGGGGATGAAGGAAAGGGCGTAGAAGCACCCCCAGCAAACCCAGACCAGGGTGGTGGCAAGGGTGCCCGCGAACTGGTAGACCGTTGCCTGGAGACCCTGGAAACGCACGTAGCTAGAGTTCTCTTTTTGTGTGAGCCAGATGACGACGGCCGCTACGATTCCAAAGCCCCCGGCGATGATACTGGCGTGCCCTATGGCCGCCATGATCCGCTCATCCTGAGTCGGTTCTGAGTCGAGTGTGCTTCTTGCTGTCATGTCACTATACCTTCGATCTCCAATTTCTCCTGGCCACTGGACCTGATGACAGGCACGGTGCCCACAGGCAGCGTGGAGAAGGGTTAACTCGATGGGATGTCACTGGAACGACGCACAGCGCTGTCCCGTGGTTATTCTATCCGGAACGTCAACAGCCCACAACTAGCCCCGGCCATCGCCGACGATGATCTGGCCCTGGGTAGAGTCCGGGCTCTTGACCCGCAGCCGCGGGTATTCCATCAGTCTCAGGCCGCTATCGTACAGTAGCTCGGTCAGCGGTTGGTGCGTGCCAAACAGAGGGCCGATGACCGCATGCGTTTCCTCCATGGCCAGCGCAGTGGTGGGTCCTTTCGCAGGCAGCGCGTCGATGGAGCCGTCCAGCTCTTGCTCCGGTGCCTCGCATACCAGAACTCATCTGTCCTGTGCGTGGCAGGGTGATGAGAGAGTGGCCTGAGCAGTTGAAGCCATCGCCTGTCCGATCCACGCAGTGCAGGTCCGTCATCCGAACACCATTGATGCCATGGAATCGGCTACTAGGGCACGCCCGATGAAGGCATAGAAGAGACGCCACCAGGTCGGTGGCGTCTCTTGCTGTGCGCTTGTGGGCGATGTGAATACGTGCGCTAGCCGCCTGCTTGCTGTGCACAGTCAATACACAGCCGAGCCTCCGGTAGTGCTTCCAGGCGTTGCGCAGCAACTTGCCTTCCGCATCTCTCGCAGATGCCGTAGGTGCCTTCCTCGAATCTCGTCAGCGCCTCCTGCAGCGACCTGACCTTCCTTCTCGTCCGTCGCCGCAGCGCCATGTTGATCTCCCGTTCATAGATGCTGGGGTCGCCCTCGCCGAGGCCATACTCGACTTCGACCTGGACCTTCTTTTCCAGGCTGTCAAGTTCCGCCATCGTCTCAGCGAGCTCTGCTTCCAGCCTATCTTTGACTGTCTCCCGTTCTTTGCCGTCCATGACAGGACTACCTCAATGATCTCCGATCCGGGCGCTCGTCTTGCGCGCCGGAAGACCCAAAAGCGTGCTCAGAGGATCATTCTCAACAGTCTTTCGTGGGGTAACAGAACACGAACCGCTGCAGCGGATCACCCAATGCGCCGGAGTTAGGAAAGCTCGGGAGTCATCTTGGGGAACGACATTGATAGCCTTCGGCCCTCTGGCTCCGTGCATGATCTCGAAGCCTACGTTCTGCCCTTCGAGAAGGGCCTTGAATTCTTCCCCCTGGATTCCTGAGTGATGAACAAACACGTCTCCACCACCGTGATCCCTGGTGATGAAGCCGTACACTCTTCTGATGCTGAACCATTTGACATGGCCCGTCTGTGTGGACGTCTCTGCCTGGTCGTTGCTCCCCGTTGTGGCACAGTCTGCGCAGAGCTGTGGCTCCTCGGCCTCGCCCTGGGCCGCCAAAACCCTCTGTTGCTCGACCCCGAAAACGAACTCCGTTCCACAGGATACGCATTTGACGACCTTATCGGAGAAAACCATACCGAGCCTCTGTAGTTGGCCCCAGCAGGATGCCTGCGGGCGCTACTTCCTCCGGTCGCGACGTTGCTTGGCCTTGCGTATGGCCCTCTTGCGCTCCATTCGGCGTTTCTCGCCCTTGGAAACGAACCATCTCCGCTTTCGGAGCTCTCCCAGGATCCCGCTATTCGCAACCTGCTTGCGGAATCGCCTTAGCAAATCATCCTGGGATTCCCCTGATTTGAGTTGGACGCTCATTTGCCACTTCTCACCACCTCTCTTGGTCAGTCTCCTAGCGGTCTCGTCGCTTCCGAGACAGTACGGGAGTAGGTCTTGCTGCACTGACAAACAAAAAATCTCGGTCGTCATCCTGCCAAATACTGTGGGGACAGCAACCGAGACCGACTACAACACAGACCATCCCCTTATGTAACGAGACAATCCCGCTATTTGCACCTGGGGCCTGTCGCCCACTTTATGATAATACAACTACCGATAATTGTCAAGACCGGGCAGGAGAGTAGGTGGATAAGCGGTCCCTCTCCAGTGCGACGCGCTTCCCATATGCGACACCGATCGATGGGTCCTGGGACCGTCATACCCCAGGGGAGGGGCAATACGCGGCTGCTCTGGGGCTGTATCTGGACACGCTGCGTGCGAGTGACTTGACGTACGGTGCGCGCACTTCTATAATTGGCGCTGGTGATGATCTTGTACGGCTCCTCCGCGCAGCAATCTCCCCAGGCGAGGCACAGTCAGGTCGCGAAGAGCTGGCCGACGCCGCCGGCGGCGAGCCCAGGACTCCTACCACGCTAGGAGCAGTTCACAGGGTCTCAGGAGAGGGCTGGTTGTCCGATTGGGCAGCACAATGAGAATGCCGAGCCTAGATGCGTCCTGCGCCCAGGCGCCAAGCGCTTCGCCTGACAGGCTGGGCGAAGCCGGCCCCGCTGGGTGTTCGGACTTGGCCAGCGCCCTTCCGAGGAAACCATGCACCGTGCCTGGCTCATGATGTCCCGTGGGCAGACGAGTGGAGGACGCTCGGCACCCAGGCGGGCTCAGCGGCGACCCAGGCCCACTAAGAGTGATCAGGGTGCGAAAGGAGGTACGATGAGAATCGCTTTGGACGCCATGGGCGGTGACCAGGCTCCGCACGTGACCGTGGAGGGGGCAGTGTGGGCGGCCCGGGAATACGGTGTGGAGGTGGCATTGGTCGGGCAAGAGGATGTCCTCACCGCCGAGTTGGAGAAGCACGAGGTATCCGGGTTGAAGCTTCCCATCATCCACGCCAGCGAAGTGATCGGCATGGAGGACGAGCCGTCCAGCGCCGCGAAGGCGAAGCAAGACTCGTCCATGGTGGTGGGGATGAATCTCCTGAAGAGCGGTGAGGCCGACGCTTTCTTCTCTGCAGGCAATTCTGGGGGCGTGATGGCTGCGGCCCTGTTTCGTCTGGGTCGCCTCCCGGGGATCAAGAGGCCGGCTCTGAGCGCTCTCTATCCCACCACGCATGGTTCCTGCGTGGTACTGGATGTTGGGGCTAACACGGACTGCAAGCCGGAATGGCTGCTGCAGTTCGGTGTCATGGGGAGTGCGTTCGCCCGGACGGTACTGGGCATCACCAATCCCAGAGTAGGAATCGTGTCCAACGGCGAGGAGGAAGGGAAGGGCAGCACCTTGGTCAAGGAGGCCTACCAACTGTTGAAGAATAGCTCTCTCAACTTCGTTGGAAACGTGGAAGGAAAGGACATCCCGGCGGGCCTCGCTGACGTGGTCGTGACCGACGGCCTGACAGGTAACGTCATCATCAAGCTGTCGGAAGGACTGACCAAGTTCCTGACCGGTGTGATCCAGAAGGAGATCAAGAGCGCTGCGGTGACCGCCGTCGGGGGTATGCTGGCAAGGCCGGCCTTTCAGAGGGCGAAGAAGGTCCTGGACTACACGGAGACCGGAGGGGTGCCCCTGCTAGGGGTAGATGGCGTGGTATTCATAGGCCACGGCCGCTCCAACGCCAAAGCGATCAAGAACGGAATCGGAGCCGCCCAGCGCGGTGCTGCTGGCGGGATGCTGGCCGCTATCGCCGAATCGCTGGCGGAGATGGGCCTGTAGATCCATGCCGACGACTGCGGAGGGGAAGCCAATGCTCGACTTCAGCCAGCAACTGCGACAGGTTCCTCCTGAGGTACGGGTTGCTCTGCGTAGACAGCTCGAAGAGATGGAGGGCACCCCGTCGGAGGAGGGGGCCGCTTTCGATGAAGAGAGACTGGGAGGCGTTTTGCCACAGTTGAGGATCCGCCATAGGGCGGTGATCACGGGAATGGGGGCCATCACGCCCCTGGGCCTGAACGTGAGGGACACCTGGCAGGGACTGATAGAGGGCCGGTCAGGCATCGATCTATTGACCAAGATAGACACCAGCAAATATCCCACCAAAATCGGGGGGGAAGTGAAGGGCTTCGACCCCAAGCAGTATATGGGGTTCAAGGAAGCGCGGCGCATGGAGCGGTTCTGCCAGTTGGCGGTTGCGGCCGCCGGGGAGGCGCTGGCGGATGCTCAACTCAGGCTTGAGCGAATGGACCCCGAACAAGTCGGCGTGTTGATGGGGACGGCCATCGGGGGACTGGATGCGACGGAGGAGGCAGTGCGCAACTTGATTGAAGGCAAGCACGTTTCTCCGTTCTATCTCGTCACCACTGTGCCGAACATGGCGGCATTCCATGTCTCTTACATTTATGGTCTGAAGGGATACAACAACACAGTGACCACTGCCTGCGCAGCGGGGTTGCAGGCGGTGGGAGAGGCCGCTGAGGTCATACGCCGGGGGGCAGCTCAGGTGATGATCGCCGGGGGCACGGAGAGTTCCGCCAGCGAGCTTGGACTGGCTGGGTTCTCTGCCATGCGCGGACTGTCCACTCGCAACGACGATCCACAGGGAGCATGTCGTCCTTTCGACAAGGACCGCGACGGGTTTGTGTGCTCCGAGGGGTGCGGGATGCTGGTATTGGAGAGCCTGGACCATGCCCTGGACAGAGGCGCTCACATCTATGCAGAGGTGCTGGGGTACTCCGCGACCACGGACGCGTACAACCTGGCGACCCCGGACCCCGAAGCCGAGGGTGCTGCGAGAGCCATCCGCTGGGCACTGGAAGATGCTGGGATTGGACCGGAGGACGTGGACTACATCAACGCCCATGGGACAGGCACAGTGCTCAACGATGCTATGGAGACACTGGCCATCAAGAAGGTCTTCGGCGATCACGCCTACCGAGTGCCGGTGAGTTCGACCAAATCGATGATCGGCCATCTCTTTGGCGGTGCCGGTGCGGTGGAGACAATCGTCTGTGCCCTGACTATCGAACATGGGATCATTCACCCCACCATCAACTATGAGACGCCCGACCCCGAATGCGATTTGGACTATGTTCCGAACGTGGCCCGTGAAGCGCAGGTGAACGTCGCAATCTCCAACTCCTTTGGGCTCGGTGGTCAAGATGCGTGTCTCGTGGTAGGCAGGTATCGTTGAATCGGCGTGGGTCCCGCCAGAGGGATCCGATAGAGTATGGAGTGGGGTAGCTGTATGAGGCAACGCCAGCCCAGTTCGCGCATGTGCTTCGTGTGCGGCCGGCAGAATCCCATAGGACTGAAGATCATCTTTGAGGGGGATGGGAAGCGAGTATCGGCTACTTTCACCGCACGGGAGGAGCATCAGGGCTATCCTGGCATCCTGCATGGCGGCATCACCTTCGCCTTGTTGGACGAGGTCATCGGGCGCGCGGCCATGGAACTGGATCCCTCCTACCCATGGATGATGACGGCGAAGGCGGAGATGCGCTATCGCAAGCCCGTGCCCATCGGAGAGGAACTCACCCTCATCGGGGAACTCACCCGAATTCGGAGCCGAGCAGTTGAGGGCCGTGGTGAGGTGCGCCTGAGCGACGGGTCGGTAGCCGTGGAAGCAACGGCCCTTTACGTGAAGGTCCCCCAGAGCGTGGCGGAGGGGTTGAAGGATAGGATGGACGAGGAGATGAAGTACTGGGGTGTGGTAGAGGACTAGGCGGCATAGAGCGGTCAGCTTGTGCAGGGGAGCAATCACTTGCTGCGTCAGCTCGCGCCAGTGCTAGCGGAGATCATTGTCTCAGGAGTGGAAATGGCGGACAAGAGAGAGGATTTCCTGATTCGTAGCACCATCTCAGAGGTGGATCCCGACATAGACCTGATCATCCGGTTTGAGGAGGAGCGCCAGGCGAGAAGGCTGATCTTGATTCCTTCAGAGAGCTTCGCGTCTTTGCCGGTGAGACAGGCGCTGAGTTCGGTGTTCACCAACGTCTATGCTGAGGGCTATCCGCCACCACGGATGACCAGAGATGACGAGGAACTGCTGCTGGACGTCGATCACCAGTTGGCGTACTACCGCCGGTACGCCGACAGAAGGTTCTACAAGGGCTGCGACTATGTGCATTTTGTGGAAACGCTAGCCCGCCGGCGCTGCGCCCAATGCTTCGCCACCGACGAGATCGGCCCCGACCAGATCTACGTCAACGTCCAGCCTCTGTCTGGCGCAGCGGCCAACAACTCGGTGTACGACGCTGTGGTGGAGCCCGGCGACACCGTCATGGGTATGAACCTGGCTCACGGAGGCCACCTCACCCACGGTAGCCAGTACAACCGGTCGGGCAAGAACTACAGGATCGTCTCCTACGAGGTTGACCGCCGGACCGAGCGTCTGGACTACGACAAGATAATGAGCCTGGCCATCGAGCACCGGCCGAAGATGATTATCGCAGGTTATACATCCTATCCGTGGGCCCCTGACTGGGGGAAGTTCCGGGAGATCGCGGACGCCGTCCCTGGGGGCTGCAAGCTGTTCGCCGACATATCTCACCCTGCCGGGATGGTGATCGGCGGCGTGTATCCCTCTCCTGTTGGTTTCGCGGACGTTATCACCTTCACTACCCACAAGACAATTTGTGGGCCTCGCGGTGCTGTGATTCTGACCACAGATGAGGAGATGGCCACGCTGATAGACAACGCTGTCTTCCCCGGCGAGCAGGGTGGTCCTCACGTGAACAAGTTCGCTGCCATGGCAGTGGCCTTCAAACTGGCCCAGACCGAGGAGTTCCAGCGGTTGCAGGAGATGATCGTCAAGAACGCCGTAGCTCTAGCCGGAGCGCTCCAGAAGCGAGGGCTGCGGTTGGCCTACGGCGGCACAGATACGCACCTGTTGGTGATAGATCTGAATGCCATCGAGACCGGGACCGGCTCTCCATTGAAGGGAGAGATCGCGGCTCGCATCCTGGAGTTGTGCGGTCTGGTGACGAACAAAAACACCATTCCTGGTGACGAGAGCGCTGCCGACGCCAGCGGGATTCGGTTAGGCACTCCCTGGGTGACACAAAGGGGCCTGGGCACGCAGGACATGGACGACCTGGCAGAGATCATCCATAAGATCCTGGTGAACATCAGACCATTCCAGTACACCGGCCTCACAGGTGATCTCCCACGCGGCAAGATCGACCTTTATCTCCTCGAGCAGATGAAGGCCGAAGTAGCCGAGTTGGCTGCCAAGGCTGGCGTCGAGCGCGACACACGCCACGACGGGTATCCGCACTACTTCTGGTTCTCGAACCGGCGCTCCACGAAGGCCAGCATACTTCTGGACGAACATCGCAAGCTGCGTGCCGAGATTGCCGAGGTGCACGGTTGGCAGGTGCCCGTACACTATCAGGGTGAGAAGGAGGAACTGGAGGCAGTCAACCGCTCCGCTGCCCTTTTCGACATGAGTGATATGGGCATACTGGAGATTAGTGGAGCGCGGGCCAGGCCGTTCCTTCAGGAAGC
>CAYGQI010000028.1:0-8980 GCA_964351925.1 uncultured Anaerolineales bacterium
CTGGCAACCGCAGACCGCCACCGAACCTTCTTGGATACTCAGGCTTCGGTGGCCGACCGTGGCCCCGAAGGCCGAGCCTGCGTCTTCCACTTGTTCGCCGCGCCATACCCCCTGGGGGTACCTACTATAGTATACCATGATCTGCTAGCCAGCGTCAAGCGCTGTGTCTGCTTGCGCCAACAGATCGTTACCCCGTAGCGACAAAGACAATGGCCAAGTCCGGTGTTCCTCTGGTACGAGGATGGTGCAATAACCTCATCCGATAGGAGGAGTGACTATGGCAGACTCGGCCTGCGGGGTAGTTCACGCTGGGACCACCGACCAGGCGTGTGCGGTCCATCTTGGGCCGGCGCCGAGACGGCAGATCTCCATCGTCGATGGCCGCAGTGGGGACGTCATAGTCTCCCTGGTGGGAGACAGGGAACATCACCTGAGCGACGTGTACGCCGTCGCTGTCGACGAGGAGAGGGGCAGACTCTACGTCGCCAGTGGGCATTACTTGCTCATCGTAGACACTGAAGGTTGGAGCGTGGTCAGCGCCAGTCGCGTGGATGCTGTGACCTACAGCTCGGGGCTCGCTGTGGACCCGGCCGGGGAGAGGGTGTATCTGCTGGACAGCGTGCGCGGGGAGTTGGTGATCCTGGGCTAGTAGGGGCAGGAGAGGGCCTGAGTTGCGGATGGGCCCTTATTGGAGTATAAATAAAAGTTGGTCTGCATCCATTCCCAAGAAAAGAGGTTGTTGTGGTATGACGAGGAACGGGGCAGCATCTGCGCCTCATGGCGGGATGCTGGTTGATCGTGTATTGCGTGGGGTATTGAGAGAAGCGGCACTGGAGCGCGCTTCCAGTCTACAGAAGGTCGGTCTCAGCCCTACCTCGGTGTCCGATCTCGAACTGATCGCGACAGGAGCGTTCAGCCCATTGACGGGCTTCATGACCAAGGTCGACTACGAGAGTGTGGTGGAGCGCATGCGTCTGAGCAATGGGGTGGTGTGGAGCATCCCCATTACTCTGCCAGTGTCTCGCAGGGTGGCTGATGAACTACAGGAGGGCGAGGAAATCGCTCTCATGGAGGGAGACCGCATTCTCGGCATGATGGAAGTGGCCGAGAGGTTCGAGTACGACAAGAGAAGGGAAGCAGGACTTGTCTACCGTACCACAGAGGATGCGCATCCCGGCGTAACCCGGTTGTACCAGCAGGGAGACGTGCTCCTCGGAGGTGGCGTTCATCTCCTGAATCGCCCAGCGGACCAGCAGTTCGCGGAGTTCAGGCACGATCCAGCTCAGACGCGCCGGATGTTCGCCCAAAGGGGCTGGCGTCGGATCGTTGCCTTCCAGACGCGGAACCCAATCCACCGGGCCCATGAAGCCATACAGAAGACCGCGCTGGAGATCTGCGACGGGCTCCTGCTGCATCCCCTCGTGGGTGAGACGAAATCCGACGATATCCCGGCGGATGTGAGGATGACCAGCTACCAGGCTCTGTTGCGCGACTACTACCCGCCAGACAGGGTGGTGCTGGGCGTGTTTCCAGCAGCTATGCGCTACGCCGGACCGCGTGAGGCGATCCTTCACGCGTTGGCTCGGAAGAACTATGGGTGCACTCACTTCATCGTAGGGCGCGATCATGCGGGTGTTGGTGGCTACTACGGCACCTACGATGCTCAACTGATCTTCGACGACTTCGATCCTGAGGAAATAGGCATCACCCCCCTGTTCTTTGAGCACATGTTCTACTGCCGTAAGTGCGGCGGATTGGTGTCTCTGAAGACCTGCCCTCACCCTCCCGAGGATCATGTGGTGATGAGCGGTACGGAGGTCAGGGAGAGGGTGAGTCGCGGCGAGATGCTCCCAGAGGAGTTCACGCGCCCCGAGGTGAGCAAGATCCTGATCGACGGAATGCGACAGCGAAGGGAGCAGGCAGAGGCAGCGCAGAGGCGCCGCGAGGGACAGCGCAAGGTGGTGGTCATTGGCCTGGACTGCGCGACTCCTCAGCTGGTCTTTGACCAGTGGCGCGACAGACTGCCCAACCTGCGGAAGCTGATTGAGGGTGGGACCTACGGGGAACTGGAGAGCACCATTCCACCCATAACCGTACCTGCGTGGATGTCGATGATGACTGGCAAGGACCCCGGCAGGTTGGGTTTCTATGGCTTTCGCAATCGCGCCGACTACTCCTACGACAGGATGCGGATCGCCAACTCCAAGGCGGTGACGGAGGATACGGTATGGGACATCCTGTCTCGCGCAGGAAGGCGAGTGATTCTCGTCGGAGTCCCTCAGACCTATCCTGTGAAGCCCACGAACGGCTACATCATCAGTTGCTTTCTCACGCCGAGCACCCAGAGCCAGTATACCTATCCTGCCCACTTGAGGGGGGAGATAGAGGCGTTGGTGGGCGATTACATGCTGGATGTGGAGGACTTCCGGACCGAGGAGAAGGATGATCTGCTGCGCCAGATCTACGACATGACCGAGAAGCGTTTCAAGGTGGTCAAACACCTGATGCGAGAGAAGGAATGGGACTTCTTCATGCTGGTGGAGATAGGAGTGGATCGTATCCACCATGCCTTCTGGAAGTACTTCGACCCACAGCACCCCAAGCATGAAGCAGGGTCGCGGTACGAGACCGCAGTCGAGGAGTACTACAAGTACCTGGATGGGGAGATCGGAGAGATCCTGGCTATGCTCGATGAGGACACAGTAGTCCTAGTCGTGTCCGACCACGGCGCGAGGCACATGGAGGGGGGAATCTGCATCAATGAGTGGCTATCTCAGGAGGGCTACCTCACGCTGAAAGAGGAGCCAGCGGGCATCGTCCCTCTGGAGAAGGTGGAGATCGATTGGGCGCGCACCAAGGCCTGGGGTGCTGGCGGGTACTACGGCCGCGTTTTCCTCAATGTGCAGGGTAGGGAACCGCAGGGGGCCGTCCCAGCCGAGGAGTACGAGCGTGTCCGCGATGAGATCGTACATAAGCTGTCGGAGATAGCCGATGAGAAGGGTGTGAATATCGGCACAGTGTCCTATAAGCCGCAGGATGTCTATCGAGAGTGCCGAAATGTACCGCCGGATCTGATGGTGTATTTCGGCAATTTGGGATGGCGCTCCGTGGGAAGTATGGGGCACGGTAGGATACACACGCGGGAGAACGATATCGGTCCGGACGATGCGAATCATGCCCAGCGGGGCATCTTCATCATGTATGATCCCCGCCAGCAGGGCCAGGGACAGGTTGCGGGCCTGCAACTTATGGATGTGGCCCCCACCGTCCTCCATCTGTTCGGGCTGCCGGTCCCTGCCGACATGCAGGGTAGCAAAGTAGCAGATAGAAAGGGATAGAACATTATCTCATGGAACGGCAAGGTTTCACCCTCTGGTTCACAGGGTTATCTGGTTCAGGCAAGACGACGCTAGCCCGTGCCGTGGAAGGTGTTCTGCGGCAGAGAGGCCTGAAGGTCGAGGTACTGGACGGAGACGTGGTGCGCACCAATCTCAGCAAAGGGCTGGGTTTCAGCAAGGAAGACCGAGACACGAACATCAAGCGCATCGGCTTCGTGTGCAAGCTTCTGACGCGAAACGGCGTGGCAGCCATCGGCTCCGCCATCTCGCCCTACCGTGAGGTGCGTGATTTCATACGTCAGGACATCGGACGCTTTGTGGAGGTCTACTGCCAGTGCCCCATGGAGGTCCTCGTCGAGCGGGACGTGAAGGGGTTGTATCAGAAGGCACTCGCTGGAGAGATCGAGAACTTCACCGGAGTTTCCGATCCGTATGAGGAGCCTCTCCGTCCTGAGGTTGTGGTGAACACTGGCACGGAATCCCCTGTGCAGAGTCTGGCCAAGATCCTCTCCAAACTGGAGGAATTGAACTACGTGCCGCCGGCGCCGGCAGGTGAGGACGGCTCCTACACTGCAGAGGAAGAGCAGATACTCGAGGACAGGCTGAAAGCTCTGGGCTATCTCTAGCGCCCCGCGGCTGATCTCTTCAGTGGGATGCTCCGATCACTCGGCTGATCCGGGATCAGAGGTAACTGATGACCACACGCATCGTGTTGGCGGACGACAACGAGGCCTTTCGCGAGGTCACTGCACAGCTCCTCCAAAGGGCGGGCTACGCCGTGTTCACCGCCCCAGATGGTCGCCATGCCCTCCAGGCTGTGAAGGAACACCAGCCTGACCTACTTTTGCTGGATATCATGATGCCGGGCATGAGCGGCATTGATGTCGTGGGGCAGGTCAGAGATCAGGACCCCTTGATAGGCATAGTCATGGTGACCGCCTTTGGCTCGGAGGAGGTCGCGGTGAAGGCGCTCACCGCTGGAGCAGACGACTACCTGATCAAGCCTCTGGACTATCAGGAAGCCTTCATCAGACTGGAGAGGGTCGTCGAGCGCTGCCAGCTGCGACGCGAGAGAGAGCGACTGCAAAAGGAGTTGGAAGCGGCGCACGGAGAGCTACAATCCCAGTACGGGGAACTGGAGGCGAGCTATGGCCGCATCAGGGAGCTCGAAGAGCAGACGCGGGACTTGCTCGAGCGATACCTCCCATCCCAGGTGGCCCAGTACCTCATCGATGATCCGGCTCGCACCAACCTGGGGGGTGATAGACGGGAGGTGACCGTTCTTTTCGCCGACCTGCGCGGATTCACCGCGCTAGCGGAGGGGATGCCACCGGAGCGCCTGATAGAGGTAGTTAACGGCTATCTGGCTCTCGCCACCGGAATAATCCTCACCTATGGCGGTATGCTGGACAAGTTCATGGGCGACGCCGTCATGGCACTCTACAACGCCCCCCTCGACCAGTCCGACCACGCACTGAGAGCGGTGAAGACGGCCTTCGCCCTGAGGGATAGCCTCGCGCACGGGGGGATGGAGCCGGTGCTTCATTTTGGATTTGGCGTCAATACGGGCGATGCCGTGGTAGGTAATGTGGGGAGCGAGGCCCTGATGAACTACACGGCCATCGGCGATGCTGTGAACTTGGCTTTTCGTCTCCAGGAGCAAGCCAAACCACAGCAGATCCTCATGAGCCGCGCCACCTATGACCGGGTCAAGAACGCCGTGGAGGCCAGATCATTGGGTCGGATGCGCGTTAGGAGGCGAACTGAAGAGGCCGATGTGTACGAGGCCCTTTCTTTGAAGCCCGAGCGAGCCGAGGAGCAAGGCTCCCCTAGCGCTTGACGGAGCAGCCGTATGCGCCCAGCGGCTCTCCGAGGCCTCTGTACTCGGCGAAGGTGAGGACGAACGGTCTGGCGCTGCTATAGTCTATCCGATGGCCAGCCTCGTCGAGGACCTCCTCATCGATGTGTACCGCGACCACTTCGCCCAAGAAGAGATCGTGGGCACCCAGCTCCAGCTTCTGCCTCACCTTGCATTCCATATTCACGTGGCATTCGGCGATGAGCGGGGTCCTTACCTCCGATGCCGGCTCCGGCGTGAGACCCGTGGCCGCGAACTTGTCTATCTCACGGCCAGAGGCGTGACCGCACCTGTCTGTGGCCTCGAGGAGTTCCTCTCCCGGTATGTTGACCACGAACTCTCCGGTCTCCTCTATCAGATGGTGAGAATGCCGGTCAGGTCGGACGGCGATGCCCACCATAGGCGGATCGGAGCACACGGTACCCACCCAGGCCAGGGTGATGATGTTGGGTTTCTCGATGCCGCAGGTCACCAGGACCACTGGCACAGGATAGAGGTACGTAGACGGCTTCCTTGTTATCTTCGCCACCTGGATTTCCTCCCTCGCAGGGCGATCGCTTCGGACACGCAGATATCGTATCACAGCAGGTATCTCCACACAAGGGCAGTCGAAGTATGGTCAGTAAGGACGCCAATGGAGACCTAGCGGCTCTCGCCCCCGGAAGGCCAAGGTCGAAGGCGAGGAAGGTACTGTTCAAAGCTCGCGCTTCATCTGTGACGCCGCCAGCACGGTAGCGCTGGTGGAAGCGTGAGGGAGGGATCGGCTGGCGCACCGCCAAACGTGGAGATCCGAGCGTGCCGATAGGGCTCAGGGAGAACCGTGCCCGAGGCCCACGGACAGATTGACAGACTCCCGAAGGACCTGTATAATGAGCGTCAGTCGCCACCTGATGCGGGAAATCCCGCTCGGGGGATGGAAGGGAGGTGAGCAGGGTTGACGCGCTGGACGATGTATCGCCGCACGCCATTCACCTGAATGGGCTGAAGCCAAGCCTTTGGCGCGATGCACGGGCTGCATCATGCTCTTGGTCGTATGGCTGCCAGCTGGCTGGAGCCTGCTCCCTCAATCCGAGGTCGATCCGCGACGACAGTCGTTTGACTTGTGCTCCGGGCTCCCCCTCTCTTTGAGTTGGAGGTTCTGGCTGGCAAGGCCAGACAACAACTATGGGAGACGGAGGGTCCAATCCCCTCGTTTGTGCCCCTTGAGGTGTGACAAGTGATCTACTTTGACAACGCGGCTACTTCGTGGCCGAAGCCAGCTGCCGTTCTCGACGCTATGTCTCGTTTTATGGCGGAGGTGGGCGCCAATCCTGGACGCTCAGCCCATCTTCTGTCCATCGAGGCGGGGCGCATGGTATACGAGACCCGGGAGGTCTTGGCGCGGCTTTTCAACCTGTCGGACCCGTTGCGCGTGGTCTTTGGCCTGAATGCCACCGAGGCTCTGAACCTGGCCCTGTGGGGCATACTGCGACCCGGGGATCGTGTCCTCACGACCAGCATGGAGCATAACTCGGTGATGCGACCACTACGCGCGCTGGAGAAGGAGCGCTCCGTGAGCGTCGACGTCGTGCGTTGCTCTTCCGAGGGATTCCTGGACCCGGCTGATCTCGAGTCGGCCATCAGGTCGGACACCAGGATGCTGGTCCTCAATCACGCCTCCAATGTGGTGGGGAGCGTGCTTCCGGTGGCCGACGCGGGGCAGATCGCGAGAGACCATGACCTGTTGCTCCTGGTTGATGCGGCTCAGACCGCGGGAGCCTATCCGTTGGACATGGAGGTCATGCAGATCGACTTGCTCGCTTTCACCGGTCACAAGGCGCTGTTCGGGCCTCAAGGTACGGGCGGACTCTGCATCGGGGAGCGCGTTGCGGAGTCGCAGATACGTCCTTTGAAGCTGGGTGGCACGGGAAGCCGCTCGGAGAAGGAAGAACAGCCTGCCTTCCTGCCCGATTTGTGCGAAAGCGGGACACCCAACGGCGTAGGCCTGGCAGGGCTGGGGGCCGGGGTTCGATACGTTATGGAGAAGGGTGTGAATCAGATACGGGCGCGTGAGGTCGACCTGACTCGACGCTTGATATCCGGTCTGGCGACAGTACCTGGGGTGAGTGTCTACGGTGGACACGACGCCGAGATGCAGACCGCAACGGTGTCCTTCAACATTGAGGGTTTGGCGCCGTCCGATGTTGGCCTTTCGCTCGACGAGAGGTACGGGATCATGAGTCGGGTCGGCCTGCACTGCGCCCCGGCGGCTCACCGTACCATTGGCACCTTCCCTGTGGGCACGGTGCGATTCGGACTCAGTTACTTCAACACGACGGAGGAGGTGGAGACCGCTGTCGATGCGATACGGGAGATAGCAGAGCGAGGATCATAGAAACCCCGCCGCTGCTGGGCACTGTTCGTTTTTGAAGGAGGCAGGTGAATGGCCAAGGCAGTTGATTGCAGGGGACTGGCCTGTCCTCAGCCAGTAATCCGGACCAAGAAGGCCTTGTCAGAGTCAGAGCAGGTGACGACCATAGTGGACAACGAGACTGCCGTGACCAACGTTTCGCGTATGGCAGAGAAGGAAGGATATGCCGTGGCAGTCGAGAAGAGGGAGGATGGCATCTACCTTTCCTTGAGGAAGGAAACTCGTACGGTGAAGACGGCCGCTGCCCCGGGGCCAACAACGGACGGCACCACGGGGCCCACGGTCGTACTCATCCCCAGCGACGGTATGGGACGAGGGGATGAGGAACTTGGAGGCATCCTTTTGCGCTCGTTCCTACACACGCTCAACGAGGTGGAGCCCTTGCCTGACACCATCATCTTTCTCAATGCTGGGGTCAAGTTGACGGTGGAGGGGTCCCCAGTGTTGGAGGATCTGGAAGCCCTGGGAAAGAGAGGTGTTGGGATACTGGCCTGCGGCACTTGTCTTGGGCATTTAGGTTTGAAGGACAAGCTTGCTGTCGGCGAGGTCTCGAACATGTACTCGATTGCGGAGACGTTGCTGGCAGCCGGCAACGTGGTTGCCCTCTAGGATACATAAGGTGACGGAACCTGATTACACCGTGGTCCTCTTCCCCTCGACCAGCGGGGCCATACGAGCTGAGAAGCTGGCCAAGGAAGCTGGCTTCACGGTCAAGCTCATCCCTGTGCCGCGGCATCTCAGTTCCGACTGTGGGGTCTGCCTGAGATGCGAATCGACGGATGTGCCCGCGATGCGCTCTCTGCTTGAGAGCGCGAATGTCGAGTACGAGCAGATTGCTGGATTGTGAAGAAAGGCGAAAAAGGTCTCCCTGGTCCCTGTTGTCATGGAGTCAGTGGCACCCTCGTTGCGATAGTCTACGCCGCAACCTCACGCGACGACGTCAGATGTGCCCTCGAGAAGGTGAGATGCAGGGTGGAGACCGAACGCGAGGGCGACGAGTTCCGACTGATCGTCACGAAGTAGGCGTGCGGAGGCGCCACCCTGCTGAGTCTGTCTGGTCCTGCGCGTCGTCAGGGGGATGAATGAAGCAGGACGGGTCTTCCGCCAGGTAGTCGCCGGTGGTGGCAAAGGCGCGTCCTCGGCAGCCGCCGCAGAGCCGCCTGTACTGGCACTCGCCGCACTGGTCCTTGAGGAGTTCCTCGCGGTGCCGCAGATCATGGAACACGGGCGAGGTCGCCCAGATGGTGGCGAAGGGTGTTTCTCGGACGTTGCCGCAGCTCACCTCGATGAAGGGGCATGGCCAGACGTCCCCGTTAGGTTTGATGTAGACGAAGCCGCGTCCGGCGGAGCACCCATGGAAGACCGATTCTCCCA
>CAYGQI010000028.1:9080-11830 GCA_964351925.1 uncultured Anaerolineales bacterium
TTGATGTAGACGAAGCCGCGTCCGGCGGAGCACCCATGGAAGACCGATTCTCCCAGCCGCAAGAGGGGCCCGCCCTCCACACCGGCACGCTGAAGAAGATAGGGCCAGTACTGCGGCCCCGCCACGGGTTCCATGATGGCGTGGGTGACACGCTGGGCCTCGACCATGAACCGAATCAGGCGCTCGTTGGCACCCAGGTCGAGGGCGGCCTCCTCGATGCCCCGGCCTCGCCCAACAGGCACGAGTTGATACATCAGCAGGATGCCGGTGCCCAACTCGTCCACCAGGGCCATCAATGGCTCGAGTTGGTCCAGGTTGTACTCCATGGCGGTGATATTGACGTGGAGCAGGATGCCCGCCTGTCGCAGGGCGCGGATGCCTTTGAGGGTGGCTTCGAAGGTTCCTGGCTGCCCGCGCACATAGTCATGGGTTGCTGCATCAAAGCCGTCCAGACTCACCGCGGCGATGACGAGCCCATACCGACGCAGCCGGCGGGCGACCTCGTCATCTATCAGGGTGGCGTTGGTGGCCATAGTATTGGTGAAGCCCAACGCCTGCGAGTAGGCCAGGAGCTCAAACAGGTCTGGGCGGACTAGTGGCTCACCACCTGTGTAGGCCATCATGCGGAATTCGCTGACCTCAGCCAGTTCGTCGAGAAGCTGCTTGGCTTCCTCGGTCGAAAGTTCATCGGGGGCGCGCGTTCCCCCTGAGGCGTGACAGTGGATACATCGCAAATTGCAGGCCGTGGTCATCTCCAACACGGGGTGTGCAGGGAAGCCTATGCAGCCCATACCCCACGATCCTGCGGCCCCCGGAAGGCACTTGAAGCCGTAGGTGCGGATCCAGCTGGGCAGCCGTCTCCATCGTGCCAGCCCCCCCACATACAGAGCGCTCACGACCTGCCGGAGGATGAGCGTTGGGGGCCACCAGTACGGAGTCACTCTGCGCTGCGGTTTTTCGCCCCATTCGGGCAACCAGTGTTCCATATTACATGCTCACAAAGGCCAGGACGTAGACCGCTGTCGTGCCCAGGTTCACCAGGATATTGGCGCCACACAGTTTCTCCAGAGTCTGTCGGTCTCTCCATCGCTCTCGCACTACCAGAACGACCAGGATCAGTGAGAGGGAGAGGACAGGCAAGTAGAACCATATAGCCCGGGTGGGCGCACCGCGACGCACAGAGAAGAAGGTCGCCACCCAGCTACCAGCGCTGAGGAGGCCGTAGAGTAGAGAGGCCTTATGACGGCCCAAGCGGACAACCAGATTGGCCTTCCCGCTTTTCGAGTCTGCCCGGTAGTCGGGGAACTCGTTGAGCAGGATCACGTTGAGGATGGTGAGGCCCACGGGTATGGCCAGCCAGTGTACGATGGGCGCTATCTCACCGGCTTGCAGGTAGTATCCCACAGCTATGGGCAGCCAGCCGTAACAAAAGGCGATCCACAACTCGCCGATTCCTGTAGTCACCCAGCGGATGGGTGGAGTAGAGTAGAAGAAACCGCCCAGCAGGCCGAGTGCGCAGAAGGGGACAGTCCAGGGGCCCGTTTTGTAGACTAACCAGAGAGTCAGTGCCACCGCCAATGCGAGGAGCAGACTGACCACCGAAGCCCATCCGGCAGCACGTCGTGGCAGAAGGCCACGCTGTGTCACGCCCGAACCCCCGGCGAAGCGGCTGGGGGCTATGGAGGCGGAGATGGAGTCCTCTGCATGGTCCCAATATTCGCCAGCGTAGTAGGTGGCCAGCATGACCAGTACCACGCCCGCCGTGCCCCAGGCGAAGACACCCCAGTGGAAGGCGTGGGTGCGATGCCACGCTAGCACCGCGCCCAGAATGAAGGGCAGGACACCCACAGTGTGGAATGGCGGACGGGAGAGGGCAAACCAGGCACGTATCTTCTGCACCATGCTATCTGACCTGCTCACCGAATGGCGCAGCCAGCAACGAGTCGGTGTGCTGTGCGCTGGTCCATTGCCGACAGCTTTGCTCGCTGATAGAATCGCTGGTGTCGAGCAGAGGACGAGGCCACGGAGCGCGAGGGAGTTGGTGAAGAGATGGGAGAATGGAGATCTGTGTGGACCGAGCTTGGCACAGAGATGTCGTTCTTTGTCGTGTTAGAGGCTAGTGTTGCACTGCTGTGGAGGTACAACGTACTATTGCTGGTCATTGCGGCCGCGATATGTGCTGTTGCTCTGGCTCGCTGGCACTCCCGTTTCGACATCTGTTTCTTTCTCATCATAGGCGTGCTCGGCTCGTTGGCCGAAATCGTGTTTGTGCACTTCGGAGGGTGGGAGTACGCCAACCCAACCCTGCTTGGGGTGCCCATCTGGTTTCCCCTGGCCTTCGGCACTACGGGACTCATCGGAGGGCGATTGGCGCGCACCATGACCTCAATTTGGGACAAGGCCAGGCCGCCGAGTGGTCGGAATGGATAGCATCTCTCGAGAGTGTCCAATTGGTCACGCTCTCGCTGGCAGCAAGCCCTCCACCGGCACGGTGGGTGAGTCTATGCCAGCAGTGCGACGAGCGCAAACTCCCCAGTGGTGTGGTTCACTGAACCCGGATGGAAGCTGGGGCGGGACGCGCCAAGGGCTTCCATGGATCGATCCCCCTGGAGATGGTTCGGGCGCTGGAATTCAAACGCGACAGGTTCTCGGCACGAGTCTCGGAGAGACAGGTGCGGGCTTTGTCGGCAGCGCCGCTGTGGCGTGGCGCAGTTGCGTTTGAACGCACGGAGACCGTTCGCTATAATGAG
>CAYGQI010000028.1:11930-14874 GCA_964351925.1 uncultured Anaerolineales bacterium
GAGGAGAGCAGGGCAGTCGCTTCACGAGAGAGCGTTTCCCATTTCGCAGCACGGGCAGACAGCTGGCTCAACCGAGAAACAGCTCGGCGAAGATCGTATCTGAGTCTTCGCACTTTGGCCTGACGGAGGTGGCAGGAATGGCCATTCCTGATACCGTGAGGGGGTTGTACCATCTTTTTGCAGACAGGAGGCCGGGCGATCTTGAGACCAGGGCCCCTAAGCCCAGGAAGAGAGCCGTGTGGCTCGAGGACGGACAGCCATTGGTCAGCAAGGTGCTGGTATCCGATGGTGTGAAACCGGCTGTGGGGCGATGCCTCGACCTGCTGGGTGGATTGGACAGAGCCATCCATCGAGGCGAGAGGGTGCTGGTCAAACCCAACTTCAACAGCCCAGACCCTTATCCTGGCTCCACAGACCTTGGCTTTCTACGAGCCGTGCTGGAACTGCTCAAGGATACCGGCGCAGAGATCGTCGTGGGCGAGAGCGCGGGCGGGCTGTGGAGGCCAACCCGAAACACCGTTGACAAGCTGGGCGCGCTCGACTTGCTGGAGGAGATGGGCATAGAGTTCGTGGCCTTCGACGCGGGGGAGACGGATTGGGTGGAGGTCCCCATAGAGGGTGAGTTTCTCCAGAGGGTGACGGTCCCCAAGGTCATGTACGAGGCCGATAGGCTGGTCTACCTGCCCGGCCTGAAGACGCACAAGTTCGCTCGCTTTACCCTGTCTCTCAAGCTGTCGATGGGCTTCGTGCACCCCGCGGAGCGCCTGGCATACCACATGAGCAACCTGGAGCAGAAGGTGGCGGAGATCAACCTGGTCTGGCAGCCAGATCTAGTCATCATGGATGGACGCAAGGCCTTCGTGAGCGGCGGCCCAGAGAAGGGCGAGTTGGCGGAGCCAGGAATCATTATGGCGTCCGGCGACATGGTAGCCATCGACTTGGAGGCTCTGAAGGTGCTTCAGTCCTATGAGGCCGATAACCGGCTGGGCAGCAATCCTTACGAATTGCCTCAGATAGCGACGGCCTTGAAGCACGGGCTCACCGCAGCCGGTGGCTCATACAAGGTCGCGCAATGACCGTTCTGGTCACAGGGGGCGCCGGTTTCTTGGGTACCAGGCTGGTCGAGGCCCTGTTGGCCAGGGGAGAGAAGGTCAGGGTATTCGACCTGAGGGCTAACGACGCCACACATCTCGCCGACTTGGGCGCAGAGCTCATCGCTGTTGACATCCTGAGTACACACGAGTTGCGAGAAGCTCTGGGCGGATGCGAGCGCGTGTTTCACGTAGCCGCCTTGTTCCGGATGTGGCATCCTGACAAGACGCGTTACTGCAGGGTCAATGTGGACGGCACCAGGAACGTGATGGAGGCTGCTCTGGAGGTGGGAGTGCGGAGGCTTGTGCATACCAGTTCCGCTGTCACCATTGGCGAGGGACAAGGCCAGCTTGGCCATGAGGGCACAGTACACAGGGGGTACTTCCTCTCGGAATACGAAAGGTCCAAGTACCTCGCTGAGCAGGTGGCCTTCGAGATGGGCGACCGCGGATTGCCCGTCGTGGTCGTCAACCCGACGACCGTGTACGGTCCTGGACAGACCACTCACATGACGGGAGCACTGGCCCGTTTCCTGAGAGGGCGACTACCCGCAGTGGTGGACACGAGGCTGAACTTCGTCTACATCGACGACGTGGTCGACGGACACCTTTCCGCCATGGAGAGGGGAGAGGTCGGGCGGAGGTACATCCTCGGCGGCGAGAATGCTTCGCTCGGGGAGTTTCTTTGCCTGGGTGCAGAGATTGCTGGGCTGTACAGGAGGCCTCGCACGGTCCCGGCAGTGCTGGTCAGGGCCTCGGCTCGGGTTCTGGATGTGGTGTCCTGTGTCTCGCGTAGACGACCGTGGGTCTCCGTGGACGAGGCCAGGACGGCGTCGCATAGTTTCATCTTCGACACGAGTAAGGCCCAGCAGGAACTCGGTCTGGAGTGGACTCCGTTGCGTGTAGGCCTGGAGAGAACCATGAACTGGTTGCGCCAGGAAGGATTGGTGGGAGACGCCCATGCGTAGCCACCTTCCTGGACTGGCGAATGGTGGTCGAGTGGAAGGATCTGGAGGCAGGGGATGAGCGCTGACAGGGATTGGACTCGTCTGACGAGCCTGACCAAGGCTGCGGGTTGAGCGGCCAAGAGGGGCCCTGAGGCCCTGGCGCAGGTCGTGCGCCCGCTGGCGGAGATATTCCGGCCCGAGGAGTATCCCCACCTTCTGGTGGGATTGGAGACGGGGGACGACGCAGCCATCTACAAGGTGAGCGATGATCTTGCCATCATCTTGACCACCGACTTCTTCCCGCCTGTTGTGGATGATCCCTATGAGTATGGTGCCATCGCTGCCGTCAACGCCATGAGTGACGTCTACGCCATGGGTGGCGAGGTGGTTGTGGCTCTCAATATCTGCGGGTTTCCTCCCGCCATGCCTGCGGAGATTGTATCCGAGATCCTGCGGGGGGGCGCCGAGAAGGTGGCTGAAGCGGGTGGGGTGATTGCCGGCGGGCACACCCTGGATGACGAGGAGCCAAAGTACGGCTTGGCGGTGATGGGCTTCGTTCATCCGGACGAGATCGCCACCAAGGTCGGAGCACAACCGGGCGACGTGTTGTTCCTGACCAAACCCCTCGGAGTGGGAATCATCACCACGGCGGCCAAAGGGGGGGTGGCTGAGGAGGCTCACCTGCGAGGCGCGGTGGAGCAGATGCTGGTGCTCAACCGCAAAGCCGCCCAACTGATGAAGCAGGTAGAGGTCCGCGCCGTCACGGACATAACCGGCTTTGCGCTCATCGGTCACTCCTATGAAGTGGCGCAACTGAGTGCGGTTACCATGAGGTTCCACCTCCACCGACTACCTTTCCTTGATGGCGCAAAGCAGTACGCGGACGAGTGGCTATTCCCAGGAGGG
>CAYGQI010000029.1:0-3375 GCA_964351925.1 uncultured Anaerolineales bacterium
TCGTAGAGCAGCTTGAGCCCCTTGAGCGTCAGGTTATGGTCGACAGCCTCGATGGCAGAGGTGTAACGAGCGATGTGGTCGGCCAGACCTCCGGTGGCGATAACACGTGAGCCGTCCCCGAGCTCCTTTTTGATCCTGACCACCATACCTTCCACCAAGCCGATGTAGCCGTACATGATCCCTGACTGCATGCTGCTGACGGTGTTCCTGCCGATGGCGCGGGGTGGCACCACCAACTCCACGCGAGGCAACTTCGCCGTGCGCTGCACAAGGGCCTCACCAGCCACGGTGACGCCGGGGGCGATGGCGCCGCCGAGGTAGTCGCCCTCCTTGGAAATGACGTCGAAGGTCGTGGCCGTGCCGAAGTCAATCACGATCAGAGGCGTTCCGTACAGCGCCTTGGCGGCCACGGCGTTTACGATGCGGTCGGCCCCCACCTCTTGGGGGTTGTCATAGAGTATGCGCATGCCCGTCTTTGTCCCCGGCTCCACGATCAGGGGCTTGACGCCCATGTACCGCTCGCAGAACTCCTCGAACACGGGCAGCAGAGGAGGCACCACGCAGGATATGATGCCGTCGTCGATCTCATGGAAGGACAATCCGCGGTAGGTGAAGAATGAGGTGATGAGAACTGCCAGTTCATCGGGCATCCTGTGAGGAGAGGTGGACATCCTCCAATAGGCTATCAGCTCCTCGCCTCTGTAGACGCCTAGCACGATGTTGGTGTTGCCGATGTCGATGGCCAAGACGTTGCTGTCAGTCATCCCACAAATACCCGGAATTCCTTCTCTTTCGTCCCTAACTCACGTGTCTGGCCTTCAGTCTCTGTAGCCTGCGTTGCACTCGCTCACGATCCTCTTCCGAACTGCTGGGGGAGACGAGGCCGTTCAGCATCTCCGTCACCGAGGCCATCTGCTCTACATTGCGTTCCATGGAGCGAAGTAGCTGGTTCAATGTGTCGTCGGCGCACACGGTGGCTCCTCCCTCCACGCTGGCCTTGAGAGTGTAGGTGTCAGCGGCCAACGCTTTTAGCGAATGGTGTGCGTACTCTGCCAGCTCGGCAACCGCCCCGCCCACAGCCTCCGAGTCTGCTGTCCTGGGCGCCACGTATGGCCGAGCCATCTCCAGAGCGATGACGGTGTGGTCGGCCAAGAGATCGAGGCGGCTCTGATCGGTGCGGGTGAAGGCCCGGTCGCTGATGCGGTTGGAGACAGCCAGCACGCCCCTTGAGACACCCCTGACCTTCAAGGGCACGTAGAGGAGAGCGTTGACCATATAGCCTGTCTTGACGGTCAAGTCCAAACGGGGATCGGAACTGGCGATACGCAGAGGTTCGCCAGATTTCAGCACTTGCCCGATGAGGCTGTCGTGGGCCGGGAGAAGCAGCAAAGAGGCACGCTTGTCACCGACGCCCTTGGCGGCCCGCAGATAGAGTTCGTTGGTCTCCTCATCTATGAGGAAGAGCATCCCCTCGTCAGCGCTGGTCAGGAAGACCCCTACCTCGACCACTCGGGACAGGAGAGTCTCCAAATCGGCTGAACCGGTGATGGCCTGGGTGATCTCGTACAACATGGTCAATTCGCGAACGCGTCGCTCCACTTCCCTGTTTGCGCGCATGAGCTCTTCGGTGAGAAGCTCCTTCTCGCGTCGCAGCCTCGTCTCACGCAGGGCATCCTCGATGGCCTTCAGGATCTCCGGCGGTTTCAGCGGCTTGACCACGTAGCTCCTGACGCCCAGACGGAACGCTTCGACTGCAAGCTCCTCCGAACCCGCGAAGATCATCAGGGCGATGGGAATGCTAGGAACGGTGTCCCGCAGGCCTCGGAGAACCTCCATGCCTGTCATCCCGGAGAGGTTGAGATCTAGAAAGATGAGATCCGGTGCCACCTCCAGGGCCAAACGAAGTCCCTCCTGTCCCGTGGTGGCCAACAGTGGCGCGTAGCCGCTGGGTTTGAGGATAGTGTCCACGAGGAATGTGGCAATATCCTCACTGTCCTCGATGACGAGGATTCTCTCCTTGGCTTCTAGCCTTCTCATCTCTATGAACCCCCTTAACGTGGCTGAGAGGACCTAAGGTGCGGGCCGGACTGCTGCATCGAAACGGTGTCTTGGCTGTGACAGCCGAGTGCAGGAAACGTGGTCTGGCCCGCCTTTCGGCGTCAAGCGGTTTGGCCTTCGGAACATATGTCTCTGTGCGCGGGGACGCCAAACAGCGATTGGGCATACTTCACAGCCCGCGCTATGGCTTCTGCCACGACCTCAGCGCCTGCCGCGCCCACGGCGCTGACGTCGCTTCTCCTGTCTCCTGTAGAGATGACGAAAAGTGTGTCACCATCGAGCATGGTGGTCGGACGGATGGCGTAGGCATAGCCGTTGCCGGCCAGCTGTGCTACCATGTTGGCTTCTTCCTTGCTGAGACGAGCATCGGTGGCCAGCACACCAATGGTGGTGTTGGTGAAGGCCAGGGCTGTGGGGGCGTGGTTGCCCTTGATGGCCTGGGCTGTGTTTAGGTAGCCTCCCTCTGGCTTGCGTGCCCCGGCCAGCGTCTCTCCCGTGCGCCAATCTACGACGTCTCCAAAGCAATTGACCGCCACCACGGCTCCCACGGTGATCCCTTCGCCAATCCTCTCGCTCGCCGTGCCTACCCCTCCCTTCATCGCCTGGCCCATCCCCAGGAGCTTCCCCACGGTGGCTCCAGTGCCCGCTCCCACGTTGCCCTCTTGCAGGGGGCCGGAATTGGCAGCGAGACAGGCCTGATAGCCGGCCTGCGCATCGGGTCTGGCCGAAGGATCGCCGAGAGCCAGATCGAAGAGGATGGCCGCAGGGACGATGGGCACTCTCGCCACTCCTGCATCAAAGCCGCATCCCTGGTCCTCGAGGTATTTCATCACTCCGCTGGCGGCGTCTAGCCCGAAGGCGCTGCCCCCTGCCAGCAGCACGGCATGGATCTTCTGCACCAGGTGGCCGGGTCGCAAGAGGTCGGTCTCCCTCGTTCCCGGTGCGGCCCCACGCACTTCCACACCCGCCGTGGCACCCTGTTCACAGAGCACAACCGTGCAGCCGGTGGCGGCGAGCAGATCTGTGTAGTGCCCCACTTTGATGCCTGGTACGTCAGTGATGGCACCGTACATGGCGCGATTCCCTCAGCACTGGTGGGGCGAACGCCCCTGACGCAAGGAAGCTGACCGTCGCAAAGGGGGACGGCGGATGTGGAAGGGCAACGCGGTG
Source organism: uncultured Anaerolineales bacterium (assembly GCA_964351925.1). Taxonomy (GTDB): domain Bacteria; phylum Chloroflexota; class Anaerolineae; order UBA7937; family B3-Chlor; genus JAUVXJ01. The sequence continues at coordinate 3,229 of CAYGQI010000029.1, forward strand.
CCCTGCGATAGGCATCACAGCGTGGGTTGCCCTCTCACTGCGGGAGGGCTGTGATCTAGAACTCGTACTTCTGTCTGAGCTTTGCCAGTCTTTGCTCGAACTCCGCCCAGTCTTCATCTGTGCTCTCAGGAGAGGCCATCTCGTTGA
>CAYGQI010000029.1:3475-9518 GCA_964351925.1 uncultured Anaerolineales bacterium
GAGCTCTATCACCCCGATGACGGTCTCATGAGCCTGGAGAGGTACACAGAGGATGGACCGGGGGGCGAGGCCGATGGCGCTGGCCCTGACGGCATCGTGTCGAGGATCCTGGGTGACGTCGTCCACCAGCAGGGACTGGCCTTGTTCAGCGACCCAACCGGCAATACCCTGCCCCATCTCGAGGCGGTACTGGCTCAGCTTCTCCGTACGCGCATGCAAGGCTGCGGCAAACTCCAACTTCATGCCCGATTCGTCGACGAGGAGCACGGAGCCTGCTTCGGCATCAAGGATCTCTGCGATGCCCCGCGTGGTCATGGCGAGTATCTCCTCTGAATCTCGGGCCGAGCCTATAGCCACCGCAAGCTGGCTGAGAGTGGCTAGGTCCTTCGTCTGCGCGAGTGCGCGCTCATAGGAGGTGGCGTTCTGGACGGCGACGGCGATCTGGTCGCCCAGTATCTGAAGCATGGTCTGATCGTCCTCATCGAAGGCGTTCCCGTGGTCGCTGTAGATGTCCAGGACGCCGATTACCTCGCCGCCTGCTCTCAGGGGCAGGCCCAGTTCCGCGCTGGTCAGAGGTAGTTCACCCAAGGGTCGGTAGCGCGGCTCCTGGTGCACGTCGTTCGCGCAGAGCGCTTCTCCGTGGTTCGCCACCCAGCCCACGATGGTGCGGTCGTCAATGCTGACTCGTAACCCGCGTTCCTTGATGATCTCGCCTGCCTCTCCACTCGCACCGCGCAAAGTTAGAGATCCAGGTTCATCGCGGAGCAGGATCTGCGAGTGGTAGTAGCCGAGGTTTTGCCTCAGCAATTCGACAACCTCCGACAGCAGGCCATCAACGTCCAGAATGGAGGTGATTCTCTGGCTCAGATGGCTGGTCATCGCCAATTGAAATGCCCGCCGCTGCTCACTCTCGTAGAGACGTGCGTTCTCGAGGGCGATCAACGCGTGATCCGCCAGAACATCGAGGCGGTGCTGGTCTGCCGCGGTGAAAGCTCTTTCGGTGACACGGTTCGACACTCCCAGCACGCCTTTGATCTCGTGGCGCAGCGTGAGTGGAACGTAAAGGAGCGAGCTGACGAGGTATCCGGTCTTGACCTTCAACTCCAGGCGATCCTCTGGGCTGGACACGCGTAGCGGTTCGCCAGTCTCGACGACCTGACCTATAAGACTGTCCCCCACCTTCAGGCGAAGTCCATGGGCGTACTTCTCGCCCACGCCCTTGGCGGCCCTCAGGTACAACTCACCAGTCTCCTCATCTATGAGGAAGAGCATGCCTTCGTCAGCCTTGCTCAGAAACACCGCGGCCTCCACGAGGCGGGAGAGCAGCGTTTCTAGATCCATGAGTTTGGTCATCGCTTCCGCTATCTCGTAGAGCATGGCCAGCTCGCGGACGCTCTGCTCCAGCTGCTTGTTGGCGCGCATGAGCTCCTCAGTCAGGATCTCTTTCTCGTGGCGCAGCCGCCCCTCGCTGAGGGCACCTTCCACGGCGTCCAATACCTCGCGGGACTTGAACGGCTTGAGGATGTAGTTCTTGACGCCGAGCCGAAAGGCCTCGACAGCGATCTCCTCCGAGCCGTAGAATGTCATCAGGATCACCGGGATATCGGAACCCCTCTTCTGGAGGACCTGGAGCACCTCCATGCCGGTCATGCGCGGGAGGTTCAGGTCGAGGAGAATGAGATCGGGGCGCTCCTCAATGGCGCGGCGCAGACCCTCCTGGCCGTCGTTGGAGACAAGGGTCTGATACCCGTTGGGGTGTAGGATGTTGTCGGTCAGAAAGGTGACGACGTCTTCGTTGTCCTCGATGATCAGGATCCTCTCCCCGGTCTGCATGACAGCAACCCCCCTTGACAAGCACCTGAAGATCCGCAACACTGGCGGTGAGAATGCTGCAAAGCCGAAGCGGCTACATGGGTCTGCACGGATTATATCCCGCGTGTGCGTGCCTTGTCAAGGCCTCTGTGGCCCGCCGCTTGGTGTTCCGAGAGACACCAGCGACGCAGGTTTGCCAGCCGTTTCAGCCGGGTACTGGCCCCGGCGGATTCGCCAGCGAGCCGCTTCAAAGGCCAAGGTGTTACGGTGCCCTCCACAAAAGGTAAGCCCCGGGCCACCGAAGGGGCCTGGGGCATTGGTCGTCTCCTATCGTGCTGGGTGCCCTCTAGCTGTGGGGCTCACGCTCCCCGATGATTCTCCAGCCTCTCTCCTCGGCGATGGCCTTCAAGGCCTCGTCGGGGTACACGGCCACCGGGTGGCCAACGCGCTCGAGGAGATAGACGTCTGTATGGCCATCCCCATAGGCGAAGCTGTTCTCCCAATCGATCTGGAGGCCGCCCTGGTCGACCCACCGCTCCAGGGCATCTACCTTGCCCTCGTTCATCGTCACTGAGCCGGCCATCCTGCCGGTGTACCGCCCCTCATGGGTCTCCAGGGGAGTGCCCAACACGTGTTCGATATCCAGGCGAGAAGCCATGGCGTCCAGCAGTTCCTGGGGACTGCCAGATATCAGTGCCACCACGTGTCCCTGCGCCTGATGATCCCTGAGAATCTCCATGACGTCCGTGCGCAGATTGGGTACCACCCGCTCTTCCACTATCCAGTCAAACAGATCCTCACCCTCTTCGACGGTGAGGCCTCGAAAGAGCCAGGCCATGTCTCTGGCCCAGGACTCGTACCACCGTCCCTTGCTGAGCAGGCCTGCCAGGGTGAGAGGCCAGCCAGCCATGTGCCAGATGAAGTACCACCAGACCCAGAGCCGATTTCGTTTCTGCTCCCGATGGCGTTGACTGATATCCCTCCAGAAGGCTCCGCGGTATATGGTGCCCACGACGTCAAAAAAGGCGCCGATCATAGATACCTCCTTTGGTCTCATGCCGTCAGGGCGCGACGCAGCAGACGCCTTCCCCTGCATCCTGCCCTGCACAGCACTCGATTATACCCCTGGAGCGGTGAGCAGGGCAATGAGAGTCGCCCGGGGAGCCTGCGTGATCTTGGAAGTCCAGCACGCAGGGCATGGAACCGGACATGTATCCGCCAGGCTTGGGGGTGGGCCAGTCGTCGTGCAGGCCGGTGGCGAGCTTGGGTCCTCCGTCTCAAGCAGAGGAGGGCTGCACCTGGGAGAGGCGACTTTGCCTGGGGAGGCGATATCACATCGCTCGCCAACAGACCGGAGCCCCGACTTACGCTGACGGCCTGGGCTCGATGTGGGCGCGTAGGCGATCGAGGATAGACGGATGGGCGCCCAGCATGGGCTTCAAGGAAGGGCCCTCCTCAAGCATACCGCCCGTCAACACCTCCGTGCCCTGAAGATAACGGAGGGTGCCCCCCGCGGCTCTGAGGATAGCGGCTCCGCCGGCAATGTCCCAAATCGCTGGTCTGTCCAGAAACACTGCCATGGCGTTTCCGCGTGCCACGTAGCAGAGATGGGCCGCAGCGCTCCCCATGGCTCTGACGACTCCGGGGAAGGTGATCGAGTACCGGAGATGCGCGTCCGCGGGGATGCACAACAGGCTGTCCTCGTCCCAGGCGGCCGGAAGGGGACAGCGGATGGGTCTATCGTTCCAGAAGGCACCCGTAGCGGGGCTGGCGGTGTAGTACCAGTCTCCCAGCAGCGGCAGGTGGAACACGCCCAGCCAGGGCTGGCCTCTCCAAAGGAGGCCAATGGAGATGCCCCAGACCGGCAGGCCGCTCAGGAAGGCCCTAGTACCATCCAGGGGGTCGATGACCCAAACGTACTCACCATGGACATCGCTGGTTCCCTCCTCGCCAACGATACCGTGGCCGGGATACGTGCTCTGGAGATGGGCCACCAGCAGGTCCTCTATCTCCAGATCGGCTTGGCTGACCAGGGTGCGATCGGCCTTGCGCGTGCCCTCCACGCAGTTGAAATAGCGAAGGGCGATCCGTCCTGCTTGGCGAACCCACTCCATCACCAGGTCGACTTCTATGTCTGGTTGTCTTCCCTGATCCATAGTATGCCATCGTATCACAGGTCCTCGGTCAGGGCAAAGGTCAGAGGTGGCTTTGCTGCCGCCGTCGGCGGTATGCTACAATGCGCCTGAATGTCGGCTTTCGTGCCGATCATGTTCGCTGGAGTGCCCTGGAGGAAGAGGGTGGACCTGTTGGCAGCAGGGGCAGAGGGGTGGGGGGTGACGCTGACCCCCCAGCAGGTGGAAGCCTTCGGGCTGTACTACAGGGAGCTCGTTTTGTGGAACGAGAGAGTCAACCTCACCTCCGTGACAGACTATGAGGCGGTGCAGGTGAAGCACTTCCTGGATTCGCTGTCGTGCTTGCAGGTCCTGGACACTCTCGCTCCCGACGCCAGATGTATAGACATTGGTGCTGGAGCTGGGTTCCCCGGGTTGCCTCTCAAGATAGTGCGTCCCAGCTTACGGTTGACGCTCCTGGAATCGGTGGGCAAGAAGGTCGGTTTTCTTGAACATGTCGTGAAGGCGCTGGGTCTGGAGGATGTGGATGTCGTACAGGGGCGCGCGGAGGAGCTGGGCCGGCATCCGGACTACCGCGAGGTCTTTGACGTGGCCCTGGCCCGTGCAGTGGCTCAGATGGCGGTGCTGGTAGAATATGCACTGCCTCTCCTCCGAGTCGGTGGCCTCTTTGTGGCACAGAAGGCAGCCGACGTCGGGGAGGAGGTGGAGGCTGCACTGCCGGCCGTGAGGCTGCTGGGGGGAAGGCTTCAGGGGTTGCGGGCGGTGAATCTGCCGGGCCTCGACGATCCCCGGCATCTGGTCGTCGTGGAGAAGGTGGCCTCCACGCCCGACCGATACCCCCGCCGGCCGGGCATTCCTACAAAGCGGCCGTTGCTTGAGGCCTAGCGGTCCAGTGGGCGTATCCTGCCTTCTTGAACTCGCCACACGGTGGCTTGTCTCAAGAACGCCGGCGTGAAGGAGTCCAGGTCGGTGGTGGTGATGATGGCCTGCTGGTCTCCATGCACGGCGTCCATCAGGTATTGGCGCCGCTCCTCGTCCAGTTCTGACATCACGTCGTCCAACAGTAGGATGGGCTCCTCCCCTGTCTCTGACCTGATGAACTCCAGCTCAGCCAGTTTCAACGACACGGCGATGGTGCGCTGCTGACCGCGTGACCCATAGGTGCACATGTCCACCCCGCCCACCAGAAAGCGGAGATCGTCGCGGTGTGGGCCGCTGAGAGTCATGCCCCGGTCTATCTCTTCTCCTTGCCGGTCTTTCAACTGCTGCCGGAAGAGGGCCTTGACGCTGGCGCTGCTCGGCGCAACCGTGGGCAGAGAGTCCACGTCGCCGCCAGCGGCTTCCAGGGGCAGCTGGCGATGCTGGAGGAGTCCGTCCGCTCCATCCAGCGGCAGGCTGGACCTGTAGACCAGGTGCAGGCGCTCGCTACCCCCTGTGAGGCGCGGGTGGATGTCCTGAACCAGTTCATCCAGTCGGGTCACAGCATCGAGGCGACTGGCTACGAGTCGGCTTCCTTGCTCTGTCAAACGTTCATCCCAGAACTCCAATTGCTTGGGATCCCCAGGGCGCTCGCGCAGCTGCCGCAAGAGGCTGTTCCTCTGCACCAGCACCCGGTTGTATTCGTGGAGAGAGCGGGCGTAGGGCCGATCTATCTGCGAGATGGCGCTGTCCAGATAGCGGCGCCTGGCCTCAGGGGAGCCGGCAATGAGGTCGATGTCCTCAGGCATGAAGAGCACCACCTTCAACTGGCCCACCAGGTCCAGCGTGCGTCGCTTGACGCCGTTGATCCTGATCTCCTTCTGCAGCCTGTCGGCGGCATAAAGAAGTACGATGCTCAGGTCGCGCAGGGAGTCACTGCCCCGTATTCCTCCCTCCAGCCGGGCGAAAGGAGGGTGTTCTTCGTTGGCCAGCCAGTTGATGAGTTCTCGGTCGCTGCTGGTGCGTGGGGACTCTGCGGTAGCCAGGTAGTAGACCGCCTCCAGGAGGTTGGTTTTGCCCTGTGCGTTGGCGCCCTGTACGACCGTGATGGAGCCGGGGAAGTCCAACTCGGAGCGCACATAGTTGCGGAAGCTGGTGATGGATAGATGGGCTAGATGCAT
>CAYGQI010000029.1:9618-13935 GCA_964351925.1 uncultured Anaerolineales bacterium
GACGAACCCTGAGAGACGAACCTCATGTCCTCGGGAACCTCGAAACCCTCTGGCCAGGTCGTCGCCTCGTCACAGAGGGCGGATCCCAGATTGGCACCGTCCAGGGCTGCACCCTCCAGGTTTGCGCTGTTGAGATTGGTCCAGCTCAGATCTGCCTCAGTCAGGTCAGACCGGGTGAGGTCGGTTCCTTCGAGGTACGCTCCCCGCAGACCAGCGCCGCTGAGGTCGGCTTCCATCAGGTTGGCGCCCGAGAGGATAGCGCCCCTCAGGTCAGCACCGCTCAGGTCAGCGCCGCGAAGATCTGCACCGCGAAGGTCCGCTCCCTCCAGCTTGGCGCCGGTCAGCTCGGCGCCCTCGAGCTTGGCCCCCCTCAGGTTACTGCCCTCGAGGTTGGCCTCCGACATGGTGGCCACCACCAGCGAGGCGTTGATCTGGGCCCAGCCCAGATTGGCCTGACTCAGCAGGGCGCCGCTCAGAATCGCTTCGAAGAGGTTGGCTCTGCTCAGGTTAGCGCCCCGCAGGTCGGCCCTGCTGAGATTGGCGCGATAGAGGTTGGCCATGAGTAGATTGGCCTTGCTCAGATTGGCCCTGCTCAGATTGGCGCCGAAGAGATTGGCGCCAAAGAGGTCAGACTGACTGAGGTTGGCCCTGCTCAGGTTCGTGCCGCTGAGAACGATCTCAGAGAGCTTGGCCCCGGTTAGATCTGCGCTCCTGAAATCTCTCTCCCCTGCTTCATATCTCTTCGTTAGCTCATGCCTATCCATTCCATCCTCCAGAGGAAACGGAGAACAAGCGCCCCCAGCCCTCGTGGGCAGAGGTGCTAGCCCTCCCAATGAACCCCAAGCTGCTCTGCCAACTCACGCGGGCTGGCAACCGGCTGCTGACAGGCGAAATGCCGACATACGTAGGCGGTGGCATGCCCCTCGACTTGGAGCCTGCCCTCCAGCAGAGGAACGGGGACCCCACCACCCTCAGAGGGCGACCCCACGGCCACCACCTTGCTGGGCCGGTAGCTGGCATAGACGACTTGGAGCAAGTCACGGGTGTTTTCGCCGGCCGGATCACCCACGATGGCAATTTCCTCCGGCGGCGACAGGTAGAAGTTCAGGGCGGACAACAGATGGCCAAAGGCGAGGGGATGTTGAGTCAAGGGACTGCTCATCAGCGCCATTATCTCCTCGGCCAGCTCTTCGTATTGGCGCTGGCCAGTGAGAGCCGCCATGCGCAAGAGGACATCCGCCGTCGCGGAGTTACCCGAGGGCTGGGCATTATCCTCCCAGTTGCGTGGCCTGGTGATGAGGGGTTCGCCACCGTCGGTGTCGTAGAAACCAGCGCCCAGGGCGTCCTTGAAGCGGGGGATCATCTCGTCGACTAGAGACCTGGCCTCCAGGAACCACCTGGGGTCGAAAGTGGCCTCGTACAGGGAAAGCAGTCCGTCGGCGAGACAGGCGTAGTCCTCTAGGTAACCCCTGATCTTGTGTTGCCCGGCCGAGTAGATGCGATACAGTTGTTCGTCGCGGCGCAGCTCCCGGAGGATGAACTCCGCGTTGCGTTGGGCGATCTGTCGATACCTCTCCTGGGAGAGAACCCGGGCCGCCTCTGCGAAGCTAGCCAACATCAGGCCGTTCCAGGAGGTGATCGCCTTCTCATCGCGATGGGGAGGCACGCGTTCCTCCCGGACGGCGAACAACTGCTGCCGCCCTCTGGAGATGACGTCTTCCAGGCGGTCCATGGACACGCCAGCCAGGTGAGCCACGACGTCGGAATCCCTGGGCACGCTGAGAACGTTCTTCCCCTCGAAGTTGCCCACCTCGGAGATGGCGAAGTACTGATTGAATAGCTCGCCTTCCTCGTCTCCAAGGGTGGCCACGATCTCGTCGGGTGTCCAGACGAAGAACTTGCCTTCCTCACCTTCGCTGTCCGCATCCTGAGCGGAATAGAAACCACCCTCTGGCGAGGTCATCTCGCGAGCGACGTACTCAAAGGTCTCCTCGGCCACCCTCCGATATAGCGCCTTGCCAGTGGCTTGATAGGCCCGCACGTAGACACGGCTTAGCAGGGCGCTGTCGTAGAGCATCTTCTCGAAGTGAGGCACCAGCCATCTTTGGTCCACGGAATACCGGTGGAACCCCCCTCCGAGTTGATCGTAGATGCCGCCCCGCGCCATCTTCTCCAAGCTCCTCTCCACCATGCGCAGGGCAAGGGAGTTCCCACTGCGGTGATACTCGCGCAGTAAGAAATCGAGCACCATCGCTTGCGGGAACTTGGGCGCGCCGCCAAAACCACCATGGGTGGAGTCGAACTGCTGGCTGAGCTTCCGCACCGCCCCGTCGAGGATGGTGGCGCTGAGTTCCACGCGGGGGGCGCTCGGCGAAAGGTCCCGGGTCACGATGCTGGTCGAGAGGCCCTGGGCTGCGCGCCGGATCTCGTCTCTTCGCTCCCGGTACGACCGCGACACCGAGAGGAGAACCTGCCGGAACGCTGGCAGTCCATGACGGCTTTCAGGTGGAAAGTAGGTGCCGCCAAGGAAGGGCTGGCCTTCTGGGGTCAGAAACACGGTCAGGGGCCAGCCGCCTCTACCGGTCATGGCCACCACAGCGCGCATGTAGATGGCGTCGATGTCGGGCCGCTCCTCCCGGTCCACCTTGACGTTGATGAAGTGCTCGTTCATCAACAGGGCGACGGATTGGTCCTCGAAGGACTCGTGGGCCATGACGTGGCACCAATGGCAAGAGGAGTAGCCTATGCTCAGGAGGATTGGCTTGTCCTCAGCCTTGGCCTTCTGCAGAGCCTCGTCTCCCCACGGATACCAGTCCACGGGATTGTGGGCGTGCTGTAGCAGATACGGGCTGGTCTCTAGGGCGAGGCGGTTTCGGTTGGTCAACGCCCCTCCGCGTCCGGCGACGCGACCAACTTCAGGAACTTCCTCCTACCCACCTGAAGCACAGCGTCCTTTTCGACTGTGACTACCTGGTCGATGCTGCTGACCTTCTCTCCGTCGAGACGAACTCCACCCTGCTGGATCAGCCGCCTGGCCTCACCCTTGCTGCTGGCCAGGCCGCTGGCCGCCAGCAAATCCACGATGCTGGTGGGAGCCTCGATGACGTGAGTGGGCATGTCCGGTGGGAGCTCTCGCTCCTGAAAGACAGTGCGGAAATGCTCCTCCGCCTGCTGGGCGGCAGCGTCACCGTGGAAGATAGAGACGATCTCCCGGGCCAACTCCATCTTGACGTCACGGGGGTGCAGAGATCCGCGGGCCAGCCCATCGCGGATTGGGCTGATCTGATCAGGGTTGTAACGAGTGACCAGGGTGAAGTAGTCGAGCATGACGTGGTCGGGAAGGCTCATCACCTTGCCATACATCTCTTCCGGAGGCTCGTCGATGCCAATGTAGTTGCCGGTGCTCTTGGACATTCGCATGTAGCCATCAGTGCCCACCAGTATGGGGAAGGTGAGGCAGATCTGCGGCTTCTGTCCAAACATCTCCTGAAGCTTGCGCCCCACCAGGAGGTTGAACAGTTGCTCGCTGCCTCCCAGCTGCACGTCGGTCTCCATGGCTACTGCGTCTCGTCCCTGCATCAATGCGTAGAGGAACTCGTGAAGCCAGATCGGCTCACCCTTGGCATACCGGTGCGCGAAGTTCTCCCGCGCCAGGAACTGCTGCACCGTGAAGTGCGAAGCCATTTGGATAAGGTCGACGAAGGTCAGCTTGCTGAGCCATTCGGAGTTGTGCCGGATGATGGTCTTCTCCGGGTCCAGGATCTTGAAGGCCTGCTCGACGTAGGTCTTGGCCTTCTCGACGATCTCCTCGGGGGTCTGCTGGCGCCGCGCGCTCTCTTTGTCGCTGGGGTCTCCCACCAGGCCGGTGAAGTCGCCGATGAGGAAGATGGCATCGTGGCCCAGGTCCTGAAACTGACGAAGCTTGCGCATGGTGATGGTATGCCCCAAGGTGAGATCAGCGGAGGTGGGGTCGTAGCCGCAGTACACCCGCAGGGGTCTTCCTTCTGCGAGGCGCTCTCGCAGCTCCGATTCCATGGTCTGCTGTGTCTGGGGGTCGCCATACTCCACCCCTTGCATCAAGATCGGCATCTGCTCATCTACGGGTTTCATCTCACTCTCCTGGCCAAGCCCTGACTGGAGGTTAGTCCGCAAGGGAGGTCGGACAAATGCTTAGACCCACGAAGGGCGTGGGTCTAGAGGTGGGCGCGGATCGTAGCGACGCGGCGCAAAGCCGCGGGCGCGCTACCATCCGCTGGAATAGACGTACCTGCGGACACTCCGCGCACCTGCCGGAGTTCGAGGAACCGAAAGCCAGAT
>CAYGQI010000030.1:0-6882 GCA_964351925.1 uncultured Anaerolineales bacterium
TCCTCCGAGAGATTGATGTAGGACCACCCCAGCGCGTAGTAGTACTCCGGGGCTTTCGTACCGTACTCAATAGCCTTCAAGAAGTTGGGGATCGCATCCTCCCAGCGCATCAAACGGAAGTAGGCTATGCCCAAATGCCCGTAAGCGGCGGCATACTCCGGGTCTTCCTCAGCAGCCTTACGAAACCTATCTGCGGCCCTCTCGAACTCGCCCTGATCCAGGTAGACCTGTCCCAGTGTGTCGTAGACCTCCGGATTGCGCGGATCCAGGTTCTCGGCCAACTCCAACTGTGCGATGGCCAATTCGTATTTGCCCAGAATGCGATAGGTGCGGGCCAGGCGTATGTACAAATAGCTGAGGTTGGGCTGGAGCAAGGAGGCCTCTGCATATTCGGCCACGGCCTGGCTGTAGTTGCCCATCTTCTCGTACACGTAGCCCAGATTGAGGTGCGTGACCCAGCTGGAGCCATCGAGGCGGACAGCCGTGTTCGCGCTCTCCAGGGCCTCGTTCCAACGATCCTTGTCGGCATAGGCCTCTGCCAGATAGGCATAGCCCTCGGCGTACTCTGAGTCCAGCTCAATTGCCCGGAGCGCAGAGGCCACAGCCTCGTCGTACTTACCGTTCCAGTCCAGCGCCATAGCATGCAGCGCGTGTGCCTCTGCGTTCTCCGGTGCCAATGCGACAGCCCTGGTGGTCTTCTCCAGAGCGTCGGAATAGTGTCTCCTCAGGGTCAGCAGCCTTCCCCACCGCGCATAGGCTATGGCATTGTCAGAGTCCAGCTCAGTCGCGCGCTGGTATTCGGCCATAGCCTCATCGACCTTACCATCATCAAAAAGGGCGTCCCCCCTTTCGATGTGCCCCTCAGCGGTCTCCACCGTCGAGGCTGGTGGCTCTTGGCCGACCAATTCAGGCCGCTCCACAATGGCATACACAGCCAAGGCTGCCAGAATGATCAGTAGCAGAAGAATCCAGGCCAGAAAGCGGCCCCTTTTCTTCTCTTGTTCTATGTACATCTGCCGTGGCTAGCTCGTCTCTACGATGTCCGCGTCGGGCACGACCTGCACCCACACATTGCCCACCTTGAAGGGAAGTGCATTGCCTGCGTCATCCACGATACTGATCATCTCCATCTGACCCCGTCGTATCCAAGTCCCCCGGGCCATCACTCCGTCCCTGAAAACCAGGGCAGACCCTTGACCCAGGAGCTCGATTCTGACAGAGAAGGAGCCATACCCCTCGTCGATATCCGTCTTGGCATGCTTCGCCTCGAGAACAACCACGGTGGCCGCCGTCAAAGCCTCTCCGCTGGTCTCCTCCACGTGAAGCTCCTCTCCAGCGTAGCGGCGATACAAGCCGAGGTCGGCGTCATACTCCCAACGAGCCCAGCTCTGTGGGGCATACACCACCTTGATCTCTGATGCCCGCTCGTCCCATTCCACGCTTTCGCTGAAAACGAAACCCGGCCTGTCCGCCGGCCTCTCCCAGCCTTGCTCCTCCACTTCCGCCCTTAACGCGTTGGTATCGCAGTACTTGTTGAAAGGGCTCACTCTGCCCGAGGCGGTGAAGAAACCAGCAGCTCCGAAATAGCCATCCATGTCCGGAAGACCTGCCGCGCGGATCATGGGCAATACCCGGTTTGCAGCCCCATAATGAACCAGCACAGCGTCAAACATATCCACGAGGTGCTCCACGTCGATGAGCCTGGCGCTCCGTACGGGCCCTACACGCTCGTGATCCTGGCAAAGGAAGATGGCACTGAAACGTGTGATCGCGCCCTCAGCGAAATGCTCGAAGACTACATCAGCTTTGTTGATGCCCGACGGAGGCCGGCTCCCAGGATAGTTGTCCACTTTGATGTCCAGCGGCCGTCGCATGGCCAGGCTGGGGTCGGACATCTCGACGCCCGTCAGCGGACACCGGTCATAGGATCGTTCTGGTGTGGCAGTGGGCACGATGGCCGTGTTAGTGGCTGTGGGCTCCACGGCTGCCAGCACCACCGGCGTCTTGGTAGGTGTAGGAGTGGCCGATGGCGACCGCTGCAGGACTGAGCAACCGTTGCTCAGCAGAACCAGCGAAATGGCCCCCAAGAGGACAAATACAGTCATAATGGCGCTCCGCGAGTTCATCCTCTACCTCCGTGCACCGGCGCCGCACGGCTGCCTGTTCGACACTCTCATCAGACGGATCCTCCCTGCGAACATCTGCTGTCGTCCCCGTACGACGGCTAGCCCTGCCGCATGTTACTCAGCTCGTCGGATAGGAGACCGCTGACCATCTGGGGGTTGGCCTTGCCCCGTGTGATCTTCATTACCTGGCCCACCAGGAACCGCAGGGCCTGGGTCTTTCCTTCCAGGTAGTCGGCCACCGCCTCGGGGTTGTCTGAAACGACTCGTTTGACGACGGCCAGAAGTTCGTCTGCGTCGCTGATCTGCATAAGGTCGCTCTCGGCGATGATCTCTTCAGCCGATCGTCCACTGGTAAACATGTGCTCGAAAACTGCCTTGGCTGTGCTGATGTTGATCTCCCCCGAGTCGACCATCTTCAACAACTGAACCAACTGACCTGGAACGACCTTGGCCTCACCGATCTCAGCGCCGCTCAGGTTCATCAAACGGAACAACTCTCCCGTGATCCAGTTGCTGACCACCTTGGGCTCCGGGTACTGCTGTACGGACTCCTCAAAGTAGTCCGCCACATCTAGGTCCTCTGTCAGCAGCGCCGCGTCGTAAGGCGACAATCCGTACCCACTGACAAAACGGTTCCTCTTCGCGACGGGCAACTCCGGGAGGCGGGAGCGCAGCTCGTCCACCCAGGCCTTGGAAATGACCAAAGGTGGAAGGTCAGGCTCTGGGAAATAACGGTAATCGTGGGCTTCCTCCTTCAGCCTTTGTGGCTCGGTGGTCCCCAGTTCATCCCGCCATCCGACGGTCTGCTGCTCCACCGTGCCCCCTGCTTGCAGAATGGCGGCTTGCCGCTCCACCTCGCTCATCAAGGCATGTTCCACCGCCTGAAAGGTGTTCATGTTCTTGATTTCCACTCGATTGCCCAACCTGTCCGAACCCTTGGGCCGGAGAGAGATATTGGCTTCACAGCGGAACGATCCTGCTTCGAGGTCCCCCGTGCTTACGTTCATGTAGCGCAGGAGCTTGCGGAGTTCCCGCACATAGGCCTTGGCCTCGGCCGGCGTACGCATGTCCGGCCTGCTCACGATCTCGATGAGGGGCACACCAGAGCGGTTGAAGTCAATGAGGGTGTGCCGCCCACCAGCGTCGTCCCGGTGGTAGAGTCGCGCGGTGTCCTCCTCCAAATGGACATCCGAGATCCCTATCTCCTTGCGCACGCCGTCAATCTCTATGGCCAGACAACCGTTGGCACCCACCACCGAGCTGTGCTGGGAAATCTGATAACTCTTGGGCAGGTCCGGGTAGAAGTAGTTCTTTCGATCGAACCATACTTCACCCTCACTGACGCTGCACCCCAGAGCGAGAGCTGTCGTGAAGGAGTACTCAATGGCCTTACGGTTGATGGTAGGGAGAACGCCGGGCATGCCAAGGCAAACGGGACAGACGGCCGTATTGGGGCCTAGATCGACTATGCGGGCGGTACACGCACAGAACATCTTGCTCTGCGTAAAGAGGTGGGCGTGCACCTCCATGCCGATGATCGCTTCGTACTCCATGCCTAGCCCTTCGTCTGTTCAAGGGTCAGACTCGACGCAGACTTGACCGTCCTGGCCCATGAAGCGGGAATGATGGCCCATCAAAACCCACACCACAAGGCCGTCTTGGCCGCGCCGCAGTCGGGCCTCAACGCCTCGCGACGGACACCAGAAGGCTATTATAACGACATCACCAAGGCATGACAACCTCTTGCTAACCCCGGCCCGACGGAGTATAATGGTAGTGTGCCCCTTCCAGTGAGGGGCGCTGTCATAAGAGCACGACCAGATTGGACAGGCCAAGATGTTGGAAAAGCTGGCACACGTCGAGGAACGCTACGAGGAACTGAATACTGTGCTGTCCGATCCCGACATCGCCTCTGATTACGTCAGGGCGAACGAGTATGCTCAGGAGCGCGCGGAGCTGGAGGAGATTGTCAACACCTACCGCCGCTACAAACAGGTACAGGAGGAACTGAGCGACACTCGCTCCTTGCTGCAAGAGAATCTTGGCTCGGAGATGTCAGAGCTGGCGCTGGAGGAAATCGCATCCCTGGAAGATGAGGCCGAGGATCTCGAACAAGAGCTGAGGGCGTTCTTGCTGCCCAAGGACCACAACGACGAGAAGAACGTCATCGTGGAGATACGAGCTGGTACCGGCGGTGAGGAGGCCGCTCTGTTCGCGGGTGACCTGTATCGGATGTATACCCGGTACGCAGAGAACAAGGGCTGGAAAACGCATATCCTCTCCTCCAACAGCACGGGGATTGGGGGTTTCAAGGAAGTGATCTTCCTGGTGGAGGGTAGGGGCGCCTATTCCCACCTGAAGTATGAAAGCGGCGTTCACCGGGTGCAGCGAGTGCCGTTGACGGAGTCCAGCGGGCGAATCCATACATCAGCCGCTACGGTCGCCATTCTCCCAGAGATGCACGAAGTTGAGGTTACCATTGCTCCAGAGGACCTGCGCATCGACGTCTATCGCTCCGCTGGACATGGCGGGCAGGGCGTGAACACGACGGACTCGGCCGTGCGCATCACCCACTTGCCCACTGGCCTTGTGGTAACCTGCCAGGATGAACGCTCTCAGTTGCAGAACAAGCTTCGCGCCATGGCCATCCTCCGCGCCCGTCTCTATGCCATGGAGCAGAGCAAGCAGATGGCGCAGGTAGAGCAGTCACGCCGCTCTCAGGTGCTGTCGGGGGACCGCAGCGAGAAGATACGCACCTACAACTTCCCCCAGAACCGGGTGACGGACCATCGTATTGGCCTGACCAGCCATCGTCTCGAAGGGATACTGGACGGTGAACTGGACGAATTCGTGTTTGAACTCGCCAGCGCCGACCAGGCGATTGCGCTGCAAGAGGCGAGCTGAGGCGACAGCGCGCGGGAAGTCGCGATGATCTCCAACCAAGGCAGCTGTCTGTAGCAGCGGACAGCTGCCTTTCTTGATTGCCATGGACCCGTGAACGTCAACCCCCAGAGGCAGGCGATTGGGCGACACGAGTGATCTTCTCAACTGGGCCACTCCGGCCCTCAAACAAGCAGGCATCGAGTCACCCCAGCTCGACGCCGAGGTGCTGTTGGCACACTCGCTGGGGATTAGCAGAAGCGAGTTGTATGGTTGGCTGGACCAGCGACCCGAGGAAGCGGCCGGGAAGCTCTTCAGATCCCTCGTAGCTCGCCGTTTGTTGCATGAGCCGGTGGCCTACATCACTGGCCACAAGGAGTTCTACGGCCTGGAGTTGCAGGTTGACCGCCGCGTCCTCATCCCTCGGCCCGAGACGGAGACCCTGGTGGAAGTGGCCCTGACCATCGCACGTCAGCACCGAGTCACCGAGCTGGCGGAAGTGGGTGTGGGGAGTGGGGCCGTGGCCATCGCGCTGGCCGTCAACCTGCCTTGGGCGGAGATCTACGCCACTGATAGCTCTGCACTAGCCCTCGAGGTGGCCGAGGAGAACTGCCGCCGCCACGAGGTGTGGGACAGAGTCCATCTTGCTCTGGGCGATCTGTTGGACCCTCTCCCCGAACCCGTCGGTCTCGTCGTAGCCAACCTCCCGTACGTGGCTGAGGAGGAACTGGACAGCTTGGCGTCGGACATCACCGCGTACGAGCCCCTCGGCGCGCTCGACGGAGGACCCGATGGGCTGGACCACATCCGTCGTCTCCTGGAACAGGCGGGGCCGTGGCTTAAGCCTCCGGGGATGATCTGCCTGGAGATCGGCGCCACTCAGGCTCTGGCCGTGAACGCTCTGGCCCGAGAGCCCTTCCCTGAGGCGACGGTGGCCCTGGTCAGAGACCTGGCTGGCCTGGACCGGGTCGTGATCATAGCAACCTGACAGAAACAAACCATGCCGAGGCAGGTTCGTACCGAGGTCATACCAACCACGTACCCCACCGCCATCGAACAGGCTCTAGAGGTGCTTAGAGCGGGTGGCCTGGTCGCTTTCCCCACCGACACGGTCTATGGAGTGGGCGCCCTTGCTTTCCTGGCTCCGGTGGTGGAGCAGATCTACCGTGCGAAGGGCAGACCACGTAGCAAGGCGATCCCCATACTCCTGGACAGCGCGGGTCGCCTGCCGGAAGTAGCGGAGACCGTCTCCCAGGAGGCCTCGCAGCTGGCCAAGAAGTTCTGGCCAGGCCCGCTGACCATCGTGCTGACGCGGAAGTCCACCGTGCCCGACGTGGTCACCGCTGGCGGAACGAGTCTCGCTGTAAGGGTGCCGGACCACGAATTCGCGCTGCGGCTCATCCGCGCCGCAGGGGGCGCGCTGGCCGCCACCAGCGCCAACCGGTCAGGTCAGCCGGACCCTGTAACCGCCCAAGAGGTGCTCGCCTATTTGGGAGGACGGATCGAGCTCATCCTGGACGGAGGGCGCTCCCCAGGAGGCATCCCGTCCACGGTGATAGACCTGACTCGGGCCTTGCCACAGGTCGTGCGTTGGGGCGCGATCAAACGTGCTGCATTGGAGGAAGCTCTCGGGCGCCAGCTCCTCTAGTCCATTGGCTGGCAGCTTCCCTCGCCGGCTATGGCGAGCCGCGATGAGTCCAGCCCCTTGCAGCGAGGGCGAGAGCAGCAAGCAGAGTCGCCGTAGACAGAACACCACCGATCTTGAGCGTTATCGGATCGAAAAACAACTCGACGCGGCTTGGACCCGCTTCGACCTCCACGCCACGCAGCGCATAGTCGACGCGATGGATCCTGACCTCCCTGCCATCCACACGGG
>CAYGQI010000030.1:6982-13924 GCA_964351925.1 uncultured Anaerolineales bacterium
ACGACTTGCGCTTTGTGTACAACCCAGGCCCGCGGCAGGTACCGCTGCAACCGGTGGAGGTAGGTAGTGCCCTCTCCACCGGGCTCTTGATAGAGCACGTCGGTCACAGGTACTAGCGTCCCGCGCCAGGTGATGGCGTACTTGACGTTCATCAGCTCCCACAGCCGCTCCTCAGGCACCGCCTTGGCCAGCTCCTCGTACCACCTCAACCGCAAGGGGCTGGCCCCGCCGATGTCCTCCACCTCGTAGACCATCCCGTAGTTGCCGGGCAACCGCCACTCGTTGTAGACACGCCCGGCTTCCTGGTCCGCCTGAACGGCCGCCAGCAGGGCGCGCGGGCCGTACTCCCCTAGCGGACTGGTGGACTGGAAGTTGTTCTGCCAGTTGACCGTAAACAGATCGAAGACCACCACCAGCACGGTGATCGTCATCAGCGCACGCAAACCCAGCAAGCCCCTCTGGCGAGCGAAGATGCAGCCGGCGGCGAACACGGTCAGGATGGTCAGCAGAACCGCCCGGTTCGACATGGGGCCGAAGGGGCTGTCCACCGCAAGACCAGCCCGCAGCCAACCGTAGAGGAAGGCGAACACCAGGCCCAGGGCGCCCACCACCAGTACAACCAGACCCCGGTTGAAGGATCTCAGCCGCTCCCGCACAAGTCCAGGCCAGGAGCCAAACACCTGTGCGGCGCCATATCCCGCCAGTATGGCGACGGCAAAGCTGAAGACGTAGGCCAACCTCTCCTGCGAACGGAAGATGCCAAACCCTGGGGCGAACAGGTAGAACGGGCTGTACAGAAAAGTACTCCCTCCCAGGGACAGCAGCAGGGCAGCCACAGCCAGTGCTGCCCAGAACAGGACGCGACGGTCTCTGATCAAGAAGACGCCGGCACAGGCCAGGAGCAGCGGCAGGACTCCTACATACAGCGGCGACCATTGGCTTAGCACTCCGGGCAAGAGGATTTGCAGGAGATCGTGCAAGGGGAAACCGTGGGCCATTTCCTCGTATGTACCCGCTGCCCTGGTGGAAAGAAGCATAAACTCTAACCCGGGGATCAACTGTACGGCCGCCACACCCAGACCTGTGACCACGAACAGGCAGAAGAGCCCGACTTTGGACAACACATTGCCCCTTCCCCTGTGCGTCTCGAAGCCCCAGTACAGCACAGCGACGTAGAACACGTACATGGATGACTGCGGATGCCCGGCGAGCACAGACACGCCAAAGGCCAGGCCTGCCCAGACGAAGCCTCGCCTCTCGCCGCGCTCCTGCCATCTCTCCCAGGCGACACTAAGTAGCAGCAGGATCAGTGGCAGCCACACATCGACCTCGAGGATGGCTAATTGCTGAATCGGATAAGACGTCAGATACCCGCCGAAGGAGAAAGTGACGGCAGCAACGAGCGCGGGGAAGTTGCTCCTTAGCAGCCTCCTGGCGAAAAGGTAGGTGAACAGCCCGGCCAAAAAGACGTGGACGATGGCTTCCAGTTCCAGGGCGTAGAGGGGGAATCCCCACGGAGCGCTCAGCAGGATGGTGAGGAGGCTGGGAGGATAGAAGATGGCCGACTGTATGTCGGCCAGGAAGGGATGACCACCATAGGCGTAGGGGTTCCAGAGGGGAAGGTGGCCTGTCAGAAGTTGCCGCGCCTCGAAGACACTGAAAACGTAGAACTGATCGACGAAATCGCCGGAGGGGAAGTATCCCCGGTCCTGAGCGACAGGGGTGATGATTCTCCAGAAGAAGAGCGCACAGAGAAGCGCCAGCAGCACCGCTGCCAGGATCTGTGAGCCGTATCCCGCCCAACGCCTCCTCATGGTCGCCTAGCCCCCCAAGCCGACGCCCCGTGCTGGCCCAACCGTCGAGGGCCTACGAGTCCACCTGTTGGCGAAAGATGGTAGGCGAGTGGTACCTGCTCACGATCTCAGAGAGGCTCTTCTGGAACTGATCGGTTTTCACCATGCCAGCCCTGTTCAGCAGATACCTCAACACCACCGACAGCGTCTCGATGCCGTAGACGATTCCATCCTTCAATCCTACGGAAGACGCGTCATCGAAGTAGCGGGTGGGCACGGCTATTTCGGTGATCTCGAAACCGAAAGCCACGGCCTGAGCGAGAATCTCGCTGTCAAAGACGAAGCGGTCTGAGTTGAGGAGGAAGGGGACTGTCTCCAGGAAGCGACGGCTATAGGCCCGAAAGCCGGTGTGGTACTCCGAGAGCCTCTTTCGGAACGCCAGGTTCTCCACCAGGGTCAAGAACCGGTTCGACAGGTACTTGTAGACCGGCATCCCGCCGGCCAGCGTCCCTCCGCCCAGCACACGTGAGCCCAGCACCAGATCCGCTTCTCCATCCCGGATGGGTCGTATCAACTCGGGGACTAACCTGGAGTCGTACTGATAGTCCGGATGCAACATGACCACGATGTCAGCCCCATCCTTGAGCGCCTCGAGATAGCAGGTTTTCTGATTCCCCCCGTACCCAGTGTTCTGGACGTGAATGACCACCTTCAAGCCCAGGCGACGAGCGATCTCCACCGTCTCGTCCTGGCTAACGTCATCCACCAGGATGATCTCATCCACGATGTCCTGCGGGAGATCGTTGTACGTCTTCTCCAGGGTCTGCGCCGCGTTGTACGCTGGCATGACTACTATGACTTTTTCACCCTTGGGCACCTATGCCTCCCTGGGAGCCACACTCGGCCAGTCCGAGTCAGGTCAGCCGTCACCTTCTCCCTAGTCAGTCACCATCACCGTATCCAGGAGTATGCGATTATCCAGCACCTGACCCGCATCGTCAAGAACCGGTAGCCTTGTGCCGGATGAAACCAGGTAAAGCCCTACCTCGATCTCGTACTCGCCCGCCGGGACATCGGAAGGCAAGGCCAATTCGTACTCGTCACGGACGACCTCACCCACGGACCAGAAAGAGGTGGGATAATCGCCGTCCACGGGGTAGCCGTCATCCTGGGCCCAGATGTGCCCCTCGGCATCAGCCAGGTGAATGAAGACCGTATAGTCTTCCCCGATCTCCTCCCTAGCTCGCCAGAAAAGGGTCAAACGCACTGTATCTCCGCCTCTCGCCTCCCGTCTGTCCAGGTCGTACCCCACCACGTCCACCTGATCGCCCAGGTTGACGCTCATGGTGTGCGAGATTTCGTACTGGAGTGGCTCCCAGGGCTCTACCTTCACTGCCTGAAGGAACACCTGCCCGACCGGCTGCCCATCTTTCGTGGCCCGAAGGTACTCCATGGTGGGCAGGTGATACACGCTCACCCCGACCCATCCCACGGTGGGCGCCTTGGCCCGCGGCCTGACCCGCATCCAACACCGGTCAGCCACCGTGTCCCCAGGATTCCATTGGCTGGTGGGGTACGAGCCCAGTCCCGGATAACTGTCCTCCTGTCCTATCAGGTTGCCGTTCGGGGTCAACAGAACGAGGGAGACGCTGTACTCCTTGTCCATCTGGGTCAAGCCCTGCCAGTAGAGAGTCACGTACACTGACTCCCCGGGCCTGAACACCTCCCCGTCGAGTTTGAAGCCCAGGAGCTTCATCTGTCCACCATAGGAAATGTCGCTCCGGTTGGGAATGGCCTCCAACTCATCGCTCGACAGCACAGGAGGGCGCGCATAGGCCGTTGAGATGTAGAGAAAGGGAGTGACCAGGGCCACCAGCAACATCGATGCCCCAACCGCATAAGCGAAGGCGCGGTGATACCGCCGTGGTGGTAGCTGCATCAACCCCCAGGCCAGCACAGCGGAGAAACAGCAAATGGCTGGGAACACCAGCCTTCCCGTAGCAGCATCTATCACCTGGTTGTAGCTGACATATCCCACTCCGACCGTTGCCATCCACACCAGCATCAACAGCAGTGACGAGATAGAGACCCTCCGCGGCCTTTTCAGCCCCCGCGCCAGAGCCAGCGGGAGACCCACCACCCCCACGACAACCAGCACATCGTAGAAGCGGTAGACCCACGTATCGGCCAACACATTGAACCAGCCGAAGATGGCCCAATAGGAGAGGCGAAAGCCCTCCAACTCTCCCAGGAACTTGGCCACTGTCAGGTTCCGGTCCGATGCGGTGCCCAGGGCTTCCAGGAACCTGGTCATACCGGTGAGATCTTGATAGAGCAGCCAGTTGCGCAGGTACCACCAGCCCGCCAGAAGCAGCACGAGTCCCACCACCATGAGGCCGCCCCGAATCGCTTCCTTGGCTGAGTGCCGCCTCGCCAATACCAGCGTCAGTACGAGAACCACAGCCAGCAGTCCCACACCGGTGAGTTTCGTTGCAGAAGCCAGGCCGACTGCGATCCCCAGGGCCACGTATCTTCGAGTCGAGGGCCCCCTGCTCACGATGAGCACGCTGAACAGCACTGCCAGTGAGCACAGGGCGGTCAGCAGGATGTCGTTGTTTACCGCAGCGCTGGTGAAGATGAACTGCGGGTTGAAGGCGGTGAGGACGGCCGCCGCGAGAGCCACGGCCTCTGTGCCCCGAAACACCTCCCGCGCCAGGAAGTAGGTCGCCGCTATCGTCACCACGCCGAAAAGCAAGGAAACGTACCGCGACAGATGGACCGCCAAAGTGGTCCCCCGGTAGGGGAAGCTCTCGCGGGCGGTGTGCAGAATCACGTTCTTGTTGCCGTCACGAACGGGAACCCCAAGGTTGACATAGGGGTTGTACTCCAGCAGCTCCTCAGCGTCGCTTGTATCGATCCAGAACGTGGCGGCGGCGCCCAAGAGGTAGTACAGCGATGGCTGCCCACCTTCCTGTCCGTAGAGAGCTTCTCCCTGGGGCTTGAGGACAGGCAATCCCTTGCCATCAGCGATGTGCTTGACGTGGAAGTAGTGCTGGATCTCGTCGGGGGTCTCGAAGAGAGGGGTCACTGTCGCGTACAGGACGCCAAGAACGAAGAACGCCGTGAGAACGACTGCCAATACCCGGTATTCGCTGAAGACCTTGCCGATCATCACCACTCGGCTCAAGCGGCGCAGAGGAGGAGTTGCGGATCTACGCCTGGAAAGGATTCGCAGGCGCGGCGGGGCAGGATCTGTGCCGCTGTGCCCTGCCCCGAGACATGTTACCACATCTCCGGCGGCTCTGCTAAGCCTTCAGCCGGAGCTGCCCCCCAGTTCCCGGTAGCCCTGCAACGCATACAGCAGACCCCCGATGAGGCCTGTGGCTACCGCCGACGCGTAGACGCAGAGGGACAAGGCAAAGGCCAGGGAGCTGGGCACTCCGGCCTGACCGAAAAGCAGCACGTATCCCCCCTCCCGCACGCCTATCCCGCTGAGCGACACCGGCAAAGTCAGGAGGAAGGAGATGATGGGGATGAAGATGAGGAAGTACCACGGCGAGATCCTGATACCTAGCGCGAGCGCAATGAGGTAGTTGAAGACCATCAAGAGCACGTTGAATGCCAGAGAAGCGAGAAGTGCACCGGAAATGGCCCGAGTGCGGTATGCTGCCAGCGAGAAACGAAACTGCTGCACCTTCGGCATGCCGATCAGCCTCTTCACCAACGGAACTGCCGACAACCAACTCCAGACCCCGTCGCTGAGCGCCATCCACACACCAAGCAGGGTTAGCACGGTGATGCCCACGATCATGGCACTGACTAGGGGGGGAATCAGGCGGTAGCTGAAAGGAAGCGCCAGCGAGGCCATGATAAAGAGGACCACGAAACCGCACAGTCGATCTACCAGCACCGTGCTTACAGACTCGGTACCTTGGTCGCTCTGTTTTGTCAGCTCGTACATCCGCACCACGTCTCCACCGAAGCCCGTGGGCAGCACGCTGTTGAAGAACGTGCCTATGAAGTAGAGCGAGGTGAGTCTTGACAGAGGCACCTCCAGCTTCTGGATTTGTAGCAGCACCTTCCAACGGTAGGCCCTCAGCACCATGCTGAACAGGTACAGACCCCAGGCGGCCATAAGATATCGGGCATCAGCTTGCCTCAGGGTTTCCCAAGTCTCTCGCCATCCGATCTTCCACACCAGGAGCACCAGTAGACCCAGGCTGATGCCAATCTTCAGTAGGTTAACGATCTTGTCCCTCACTGTTCCTCCACCCGAACTGCGGTTAGACCTTGCCAGCTCTGGGGCCAAGCCACTCCACTCTCATCGTGGACCGAGAACCTATCTCCGCTCCCCACGTCATGCCTACTCATCACGAGGGCATACTCCGCCTGTCCAACCTTGATCCTGGCACCAAGAGGCCCGGGCCTCGGCCATGACAAGGAGCAGTTGGTCCACCACTCATTCAAGGCCCGATGATCTCCCCTGCCCTGACTTCAACCAGTTGCACGGCTGTGCCTTCATCGATGGGGTATACCGGGAGTGTGGAGCTCACGATGGTAACCGGCAGGCGATTCTGCAACTGAGACCAGTCTTCCCCTTCCACAACACCCAGCCCGATCCGGAAATCCGAGCCCACGTCCCAGGGCAGCGTCTGCATCCAGACTGTTTCTCCTGGCTTCCAGAGGCTGGTAGGATACCAGATGGCGGTAGTCATCGGCCGAAGGGTTGTATCCTCGATGATCCTTCCCGTTTCGTCGAAGAAAAACGGACAGATGCGGTAATCCTTCTCCAGATTGCGCAGGGCCTGCAAGTAAATGGTCAGACTCGTCCCCGCCGCGTCTTTGACCACATCGAACCCCAGCAACCGAAGGTCACCGCCAAACTCAATCACTGCAGCATACTGCATCTCCGGGTCCTGGCGTCGCGCGAAGGAATAGAACTCATCGGGCAACTGGTCCGCGCCCGTCAAGCCGCGGCGGAGCAGTACATATCCCTCCTTGGCAGCCAGCACCCCAAAGTTATCCTCGGTTGTCAGTGACTGGAAAAGCCGCCACTGATCGTTGGGATGGATGGGCCACGAATCCGCCGTCACATCGAAGAAGACGTACTCTGCATCTTCCACGCGAGGGAACATGTAGATCTTCTCTC
>CAYGQI010000031.1:0-6698 GCA_964351925.1 uncultured Anaerolineales bacterium
TCCCTCAGTCGCCCATCGTCGATCCCGTCCAGCTCGGGTCCAGTGAAAGCGAGGTCGCCATCGCGGTACAGGTCCAGTTCCTTGGCGATGGCTACCGCCGTGCTCTTGTGATCTCCCGTGATCATCACCACTTCCAGCCCTGCGCGTCTTGCCGTGGCGATGGCTTCCCTGGCCTCCGGCCTGGGAGGATCCTTCATGGCCATCAAGGCCGAGAAGACGAGCTCTCTCTCCACCTCCGCTATCGTCGGGTCTGCGACCTCCTCCTCCAAGTCGCGGTACGCCACCGCCAGGACGCGCATCGCTTCACTGGCAAAGCCATCATTCACTGCCAGCAGGCGCTCTCTATCCTTCATTGTCGCAGCCCGCACCCGCCCGTTCTCTTGAACGTGGGTGCAGAGTCGGACGACGACGTCCGGAGCTCCCTTGACATAGGCCGTCGTCCCGCCGTCAGGACCGCGCCGGATAGTGGTCATTCGTTTACGGTCTGAATCGAAGGGCAACTCATACAGCATGGCGTGCCCTGTTTCCAGCTCGCTGCGCCACAGGCCAGCCTTTCCAGCCACCGCGAGGAGAGCGCCTTCCGTCGGATCGCCCACAATTCCCCACCTGGATCCGTCGCCGACCTCCTGCCTCAGACTGGCGCTGTTACAGAGAACCCCGATGCGCAGAGCGAGTTCCAGGTCCCGGTTGGCGCGCTCCACAGACTGATCACCAATGCGGAACTCCCCCTCAGGCTCGTATCCATCGCCTGTCACATCAATGATGCTGTCAAGAAGCCCGATCTTCCGCACATTCATCTTGCTCTGCGTGAGAGTACCTGTCTTGTCAGTGCAGATGACCGTGGCGGACCCCAGAGTCTCCACCGAGGGCAACTTCCGGATCAGAGCATTGCGTTGCACCATGCGCCGGACTCCCAGGGCCAGGGCGATGGTCACCACCGCCGGCAGTCCCTCGGGAATGGCCGCAACCGCCAGGCTCACCGCTGTGAGGAACATCTCCACCGGCGGAACCCCGCGCCACAGCCCCAGAGCGAACACAACAGCGACTATCAGGAGGCAACCGTATACGAGCAGCCTGCCCACCCCTTCCAGTTGCTCCTGAAGGGGTGTTTGCTCCCGGCCCATCGTCTGCACCAGATGAGCGATCTTTCCCAGTTCAGTACCCATGCCCGTGTTCGTCACCACGGCTGTGCCCTTACCGTATGTGACCACTGTACTGGAGTACACCATGTTGCTGCGGTCCCCCAGAGGCGCGTCGTCTGGAAGGACCACATCAGCGTCCTTCTTCACCGGGACGGACTCCCCTGTCAAGGAAGCCTCATCCACCTGGAGAAGGTGGTCCGAGAGTACCCTGGCATCCGCGGGCACCAGATCGCCCATCTCCAAGGCTATGATATCACCCAGCACCAGTTCCTCGGCGGGGATACTGCGAACCTCACCCTGGCGAATTACCCTGGCCAGGGGCGCTGCCATCTTCTTCAGCGCTTCCAGCGCCCGCTCAGCGCGATACTGCTGCACGAAACCCAGGATGCCGTTGAGAAGTACGATGACCAGAATAGCTATGGCATCCGTCCACTCCTGGAGGAGACCTGAGACGAAGGCGGCACCGATCAGCACGAGTATGATGAATTCTGTGAACTGGCTGGCGAACTGCCGCCAGGCAGATACTCGACCTATCTCCTCCAGTCGATTGGGGCCAAACTTCTGCAACCTCTCGGCTGCAACCTCTTCGCTCAGGCCCCGTCCGGCATCGCTGCCCCAGTGCTCTAACACGGTCTCTAGTGCCAGAGCGTGTTCTCGCCACTCACTCACGAGCTCCTCCACTAACAGCAAAAGACGCCATGAAGCACGGATGGTGTACGCATGGCGTCTTGCATGCTATTGTCCCTTGACGACTGGCCGCAACACGGCCCCGGCGCGCTACTCTCTGCGCCTTCGAGGGTATTGTCCATTGCGCCCCGAGGGCGGCGGTCTCCTCTTCTGCGTCGGCCGTTTGTCCATGGCTCTGGCCTCTTCTGGCGTCCACCCTTCGAGGACGGCCCTCCTGGAGAGCCTGATCTTGTTTTCCGAATCGATATCCACGACCATGACCATGATCTCGTCGCCCACGCGCGCCACATCCTCCACACTGGCCACGTGGTAGTCGGCCAGCTGAGAGATGTGCACCAGGCCATCCGTTCCCGGCAAGATCTCGACAAAGGCGCCAAAATCAGTCACACGCTTCACAGTGCCGGTGTAGATCTTCCCAATCTCCGGATCTTCCGTCAGCGCCCGGATCATCTCCACAGCCTTCTTGCTTGCCTCAGCGTCTGTTGAGGCCACCAGGACCGTGCCATCGTCCTCCACGTCTATCTTGACACCCGTCTCCTCGATGATCCTGCGAATCGTCTTGCCACCAGGGCCGATCACAAGACCGATCTTGGAAACGTCGATCTTTATCAGCGTGATGCGTGGCGCATACGGAGACAGGTCGGGACGCGCAGCACTGATCGTCTCGTCCATCCTGTCCAAGGCGTAGAGCCGAGCCTCTTTGGCGCGCCCTAGCGCCTCTCTCAGGACCTCAGCTTCGACCCTCGAGATCTTGAGGTCCATCTGAAGCGCTGTGACGCCCTGTCTGGTGCCCGCGACTTTGAAGTCCATGTCGCCAAGCGCGTCCTCTTTGCCCATGATATCAGTGAGGATGACGTAGCGATCACCGTCAGTGATGAGTCCCATCGCCATTCCCGCAACCGGTGCCTTGATGGGCACTCCCGCGTCCATGAGCGAAAGAGAGCCGGCACAGATGCTGGCCATGGACGTTGAACCGTTGGACGACAGAACCTCGGAGACAAGACGAACGGTGTAAGGGAACTCCTCCGCTGAAGGGATCACCGGCGAGAGCGCCGTCTCTGCCAGCGCACCGTGGCCGATCTCCCGCCGTTTCGGAGCTCTCAGGAAACGTGTCTCCCCAGTACTGTAGGGCGGGAAGTTGTAGTGGTGCATGAAACGCTTGGAATCCTTGGTGCCCAGGCCATCCAGGATCTGCTCGTCGCTGGCGGTACCCAGCGTGGCAATCGCCAGAACCTGGGTCTCTCCTCGACTGAACAGCCCAGAGCCGTGTGCTCTGGGCAGCAACCCCACCTCGCAGCCGATGGGACGCACGGTGTCCAGGCCTCTGCCGTCGAGGCGGCGGTTATCCGCGAGAGCACCTCGCCGGACTTCCGCCTTGACCACATCGTCAAATGCAGCGTCCAGTTCCTCCGGCGGATGGCGCTCGCCGAGCTTCTCCACCAGCTCATCGTGGAGAGAATCGAGGGCTTCACTTAACTGCTTCTTGCCCTCGGCATCTCCTATGGTCTCCCAGATCCTGCCGGCCGCCCACGAACGCACAGCATTCAGCACCTCCTCGTCGATGCTGTAGCACGTATAGGAGCTCTTGGGGTTGCCTATCTCCTCTGCCATCCGCCTCTGGACGTCAATGGCCTCTTGCATGGCCTCATGACCCAGCATGATGGCTTCCACCATGGTGTCCTCATCCACCTCCTGGGCGCCCGCCTCCACCATGACCACCCCCTCGCGCGTCCCTGCCACGCGTAGGTCCAGATCGGACTCTTCCATCTCCGAGGCCGTGGGGTTGAAGATGAACTGCCCATTGACCCGACCCACTCGCACTGCGCCCACCGGGCCGCTGAACGGGATATCGGAAATGCAGAGGGCCGCCGATGCCCCGATTACCGAAAGGGTATCCAGGTAGTTCTCCTGGTCGGCGGATAGGGCCGTGATGATGATCTGCACATCATGACGGAGCCCGCGCTCAAAGAGGGGACGAAGGGATCTGTCGGCCAGCCGACAAAGGAGGGTAGCCTGCTCGGAAGGCCGGCCCTCCCGCTTGAAGAAGCCGCCAGGTATTTTGCCAGCGGCGTAGAGGCGCTCTTCATAGTCCACCGTCAGTGGCAAAAAGTCGGCGCCTTCTCGAGGCGCCCCAGATGCGGTGGCGGTCACCAGTACCATGGTGTCCCCACTCCTTACGGTGACGGCACCTCCCGCCTGCCCGGCGAACTTCCCTGCCTCTATCCTGACAGAGTGCTCTCCAATAGTTGCTTCGTAGATAGTTGACATTCCTTATACCTCCATCCCGAACCGGGCCTGGAGGTCAAGGACTGGAGACTGTATCTCACCCGTCGACATGGATCGCCAGCCTTGCCGCGACATGGCGCGAGAGTGAGCTACACTCTCCAATACCTGGCCCCCGGAACCCAGTCCAGTTATTCTAATCAGTCAAACGCCGACCCGCCCTCTGCCTCCAAGGACAGCTCTACCAGCCAGGCGGATCGGGACGGCACCACCCCCTTTGCGTTGAGTGGCTTTACCTGCGTAGGCCCAGACGAGACACGACGTCCTTGTACCGGGTCGGATAGTTCCGGTTCAGGTAGTTCAGATGGCGTCTCCGCTGACCAACCAACTTGATAAGCCCCAGCCGCGAATGCTCGTCGTGCTGGTGACCTTTCAGATGGTCAACCAAGTGGTCGATCCGTCTGCTCAGAAGGGCTATCTGCACTTCCGGTGAACCCGTGTCCTTGTCGTGGATGTGATACTCAACTATGATGGCGTCCTTCTGGTTCTTGCCTAGCGCCATCTGTTTCCTCCCGAGGTCACCTCATAGTGGACCTCTCACCTCAGTTCTTGCAACGTCATGGACAATTATACCACAGCCACCAGAGTACCGCAAACCAGGCACAGCGGGATGGGAGAGGCGATCCGAAGAGCGGAGTCAAGAAGGGAGGTGGCTGAACAGGGCGGCAACCGACGTGGCCTAGAGTGGCTCCAACCTACACACCCCTCCGCAGGCGTGGGTCAAGGGCATCGCGCAGTCCATCACCTACGAGGTTGAACCCTGTCACTACAAAGATGATAGCCAAGCCTGGGAAGAGGAGCGCCCACCAGGCACCCACGGTGAGGAACTTGTAGCCATTGCTCAGCATGGCCCCCCACTCGGGTGATGGGGGCTGGGCTCCGAGGCCAAGGAACCCGAGGGCCGCGCACTCAATGATGGCTGTAGCGATGTTGAGCGTGAACTGCACAATGAGTGGAGACAGACTGTTGGGCAGGACGTGGCGTAGCATGATGCGATATGCCGGGACTCCAACGCCTGTCGCTGCGGTGATGTAGTCCAGCCCCTTGATGCCCATGACCGAGGCACGGGCCAGACGAGCATAGATGGGAATGTAGGTGATCCCTAGCGCGAACATGGTGTTATTCAGCCCTGGGCCCCGCATAGCCACGATGGCAATCGCCAGCAGCAGGGCAGGGAAGGCCAGGACAACGTCCATGACCCGCATCACTACGGTCTCCAGAAAGCCACCCAGGTAGCCTGAGATGAGTCCCAACAGCGCGCCAACGGAGACAGCGAAAACGGCAGCGAAGAGCCCCACAGTGAAGGATATGCGCGTACCATGAGAGATCCTGGTCAGGATGTCCCGCCCCAACTCGTCGGTCCCGAAGGGGTGCTCTCGTGTCGGTGCCCTCAGCCTCCCAGGCAGATCTCTATCAGTCCGGGGCTCGTAGGAGAAGAGGAGGGGAGCGATGATGTATCCCACGACGGCGAAGAACAGCACAATGCCCATGCCCACCTTGGCCCCTCGGTTGGCCCACAGGCGACGTAGGGCGTCCCCTACCAAACCCCGTTCTCTCCGGGGGGCATACTCCAGTCCTGGTAAACCCTCCAGGGCCTCCGACGTCGTAGTCATCTTGAACCCTTACTTCTTCGCCACGTCACCCGTAGCGAATGCGCGGGTCAACCAGTGCGTAGGAGAGATCCACCAGAAGATTGACCATGAGAAACAGGAAGGTAATGAAGAGGGCCATGCCTTGAACGATCGGATAGTCACGGGCGAGGATGGACAGGTACAGCCATCTTCCTATTCCCGGCCAGGCGAAAATGGTCTCGGTGAGAACGGCCCCAGAGAGCAGCAGGCCCACCTGGAGCCCCAGGATGGTGATCACAGGCAGGAGAGCGTTCTTCAGCGCATGTCTGAGGATCACCACACGCTCCGCCAGTCCCTTTGCCCGGGCGGTGCGGACATAGTCCTGCTCGAGCACCTCCAGCATTGCGGAGCGGGTCATGCGGGCAATGATAGCCATGGGAATCGTCCCCAAGGCTACAGACGGTAGAATAAGATGCTTGATGCCATTGAGCAGGGCCTCAGCATTGCCCGTGAGTAGGCTGTCCACGATGATCAGGTTGGTGATCCTGTGCAGCTCGATGCCGGAATCCAGGCGCGTCACCGAGGGCAGCCAACCTAGTCGCACGGCGAAGAACCAGTTGAGCATCAACCCCAGCCAGAAAATGGGCATGGAGATCCCCAACAAGCTACCGACCATGGCCGCATTGTCGAAGATGGAGTTACGCTTGGTGGCCGAGATGATGCCTGCTGGCAAGCCAACGATCATGGCCACGAAGAGTGCGCAGGCGCTGAGCTCAAGGGTGGCGGGAAAGCGGGCTCGTAGCTCGTCGGTGACGTACCGCTTGTTGAAAACGGACCTCCCCAGGTCCCCTCGCAGCACCTTGCCCATGTAGGTCAAGTACTGTTCGTACAAAGGCTTGTTCAGCCCGAACTCCTCACGAATACGCTCCACGTTCGCCTCGGTGGCGTGCTCGCCAGCCAGAGCCAGGGCTGGATCACCAGGAATCATCCGCAGGAAGAGAAAGACGATGATGGA
>CAYGQI010000031.1:6798-11603 GCA_964351925.1 uncultured Anaerolineales bacterium
TCGATGGCCAGCGACAGCGCCTTGCGCACGTTCGGGTCGTCCCACGGCGCACGGTCGGTCATGATCATGAGGAATGCCGTGGTGTTGGCCGGTCGTAAGAGCACCTGGCAGTTGGCATCGGCCTCGCAATTGGGCACATCGTCTGGGTTGGGAAAACCCATGCCGTCGATGTCACCGGCCTGGAGGGCGAGATAGCGGGCAGCATTGTCGGGGATGATCCTGATGATCACCCTGTTCACCTTGGCCACCTCGCCATAGTAGTCGTCGTACCGCTCCAGGGTGATGTGATCACCCTCCACCCACTCCACGAACTTGAAGGGGCCAGTGCCCACCGCGGGGTAGTCAGGGCCAGCAGCGTAGTTCTCACCTTGCGCTTTCGCCGCCGTCGGGCTGATCATGAAGGTATAGAACATGGCCATGTCCTGGATGAATGGCCCTAGCGGCCGGTTCATGGTAAAGCGCACGCTGTACTCGCCCGTCGCCTCCACATTGGCGATGATGGAGGTGGGGTTGCCCTCGTCATCCACAACGCCCTTGAACCCGCCGAACATGTACTCCCAGTACTCGAAAGTGCCGAGGTGCTCTGGATGCTCCGGATCGAACTGGCGCATCATGTTGTAGACCACTGCTTCGGCGTTGAAGGGTGTCCCGTCATGGAACTTCACATCCTGACGGAGGTTGAAGTCCCAGATGAGGCCATCGTCCGAGGTGGTCCAGTCCGTCGCCAGGTCCGGCTCCACTATGGTTTCCCCAGGCTTGAACCGCACCAGACCGTTGTAAATCTGAGTGGTGACTCGTATGGACTCGCCATCGGTCACGTCGGTGGGGTCCAGCTTGGTGGCATCTGCGCCCTGCGCGAACACGAAGTCTACTACCTCCGCTGGGGGTGGCGTGGCTGGAGCGCATGAGGCGACTAGGCCCAGCAAAACGCCCACCACTACCAGCATACTCCACGCCTTGGTGTTCTTAAACATCCTCTTTTCCTCCTATCAACGAACACATTGCACATCTAACACTCGCTATCAGCCCTTCAAAGCAATCAGCCGTGCAACCACCCCCTTTCGCAGTTCACTCTGGCCTCAACGTTGAGCAATGCAGAAAATGTGCACCATTGTAACACACCGACCGAGAATAGTCAAGGTTCAAAGCGGCATTCAAGAGCGCCTGTCAACTGTGAGATCCTGGCTAGCGGACCTGCCCCAGACCTGAGTTGCATACGTCAACGTCACCTCGGCCGGCATCACTCTGTACTGGCCCGGCGTCGTGGCGCGAACGAGGTAGGTGTACTCATAGACGCCACCTGGCGCCCACGTGGTGTAGAACACAACTCTCCCGTCTCGCACGACACCATGCGAGCGCTGTGCCGCATCTCCACCTTCGTCGAGTCCAGTCACCTCCGGACTCACCTCCACCGGCTCCGTACCCGAGGGCAAGGGATCCTCCACGAGAATGTACCAGGCATCATCGGGAAACTCGACCGTCAGACGCACCCGCAGGTGGTCACCGACACGGCACTGCTCCAGCGGTTCTCCGCTCTGGGCATCTTCGTACCGCCGCTGGACGATGGGACCGTCCAGAGACCGCGCCGCCTCCAGCGTCTCTCTCGGACTGACGTACGACAACGAGGTGGCCACGTAAAGATCGCCCGGCCCGTCACTCACGACCGTGATGCGATTATCCCCCGGAGTCAGGTCAGCAGTACTGAGTCCTGGGCGTGCCCCCGAGCTGCTGGTGGTCACTGCCTCCTCTGCCAGCA
This sequence comes from uncultured Anaerolineales bacterium, assembly GCA_964351925.1. Classification (GTDB taxonomy): domain Bacteria; phylum Chloroflexota; class Anaerolineae; order UBA7937; family B3-Chlor; genus JAUVXJ01. Next base: position 8,555 of record CAYGQI010000031.1, read on the forward strand.
ATTCGTCGTTGAGGAGCACCCGATAGCCGAAGCCTCCGTCTGGTTCGCCCGCCGTCTCCAGGTATCCAGCCAGGGCCATGATGATCTCTGCTGACTCGTAGGTCGTGCCCCAGTATCCCCCTTGCCGCCCCCACATCAACCACTGTACTGACTTGGGCACCAGAGGGTCTGCAGGATCGACGGCGAGCAGGGCACTTAGAATCACGGCTGTCGTGCGCCCGTCGCTCGACAACGCTGCCAGATCGTGCTCCTCCTCCGTCCAGTGAGCCGTGTGAGCTGTCTCTATCGCCGCGGTGAGCAGATCCTCCACGATCCGCTGCGCCGCCAGCGTATCTCCCATAGTATCCAGAGCCAGCGCCAGGTATGCCTGCGCATACAGATCCATCCCACGCCGCCTCTCCGCTAACGACCGCGCCAGGGAGAGATCGCCCTCACCACACTCGGCTAACACGTACGACAGGTACGCTCTGGCATCAACATCGCGTATCTCCAGCAACGACTGCTGCAAGAAGTTGAGGGCCGCCTCTAGCACCCGCCCGTTTACCTCGTAAGCCGCTTCTCTGGCATGGGTCAGCCCCAGGACCACATACGCTGTCTGAGAGGGCTGCGACTCGTCTCCTTCCGACCACCCCCAACCACCGTCGTGATTCTGGAGGCGGTACAGGCGTTGCAGACTGTCCTCCACCAAGCCCGGCAACTCCTGTGTGATTCGCTGGGCATCGATCCCCTGCTGAGCCAGCACTCGACTCACTTCCAGACCGGGCAGAAAGCGACTCACCGACTGCTCGACACTGTAATCAGAGGAGTCGCCCAGGTACTCGGCACTATCCGCCAGAGCTGCCGCCAGGGTAGGTGCCACGTCGATCTCCAGGCTGGCCAGTTCCACACCAGCAGGCAGATTGGCGATCCACGATGCCTCGCCCTGCACCACTTCAGCGCCCAGCACCACCGTGGGTTCGCCAAAGGGCAGGACAGTCACACTTCGCTGAACCACGTCCCTCAGTTCGCCGGCCTCGGCCATCACCGTGATGGACGAAAGCCCCGCCTCCCGGGCATCGGCCGTCCACTCGACAAGGACACGCTCGCCTGCCTCTACCACTACGCTGCGAGGCTGTGCCTGTGCTTCAAGGGTGCCTGTGCTGGTCAGGGTAACGGCGGCGCTCAGTGTGTCAGTGGTATGGTTCTCGATCACAGCGGCGATGACCGTCTCATCCCCCACATGGAGCACGGGCGGCACGCTGGCAACGACCACGATGGGCTTGTGCGCGGAAACCTCAACATCGGCTGCCCCCACGCGGCTATCAACCGTGATCCCCGTGGCCAGGGCCCGCCACATCGTGGCTCTGTACGGCATCTGGAACGTCACCGTAGCGATGCCCTGTTCGTCCGTCACGATGGCCGGGTTCCAGTAGGCCACTTCCGGGAAGGCTACTTGCGGCTCTTGCTCCCCGATCCCTCCTCCGCCACCGTAGTCCTCGACCACTCGCGCCCTCTCGACGTGGATGGCCAGCGATTGCGTCGTACGCACCGCCAACTGCCGTCTACCGTTGAAGGCATCCACCGCATCGAGCGCGATTTCCCCGATGGGCGAATGGACAGAGGCATCTACGACCTGCAAGGAGATCTCAGCACCGACCGGGCGGTCCAGGTAGTCCATGGTCCTTAAGGTGTAGGTCACCATCTGCCCAGACTCATACCGCTCCTGGTCGGGTGTCACGCTGACTCGGAGGACATCCTCTGGCGATTGTACAGTCAGTTCGGCGTAGCCAACCTTGAAGCTGGGGCCATCGCTGGCCACTGTGTCCCGAGGCACCAGTACCACGCCCACATAGACGTTCGGTGCGTACGATGCGTCCAAGGGTATCTCCAGTATGGGACTATTGCTTTGCAGCTCTACGACGCTGTGGCTAAGAACACTGCCGCGCTCGACGGTGACCAGCCCCCAGGCGCGCCCGTAGGGCGACAACACGAGCACCTTTGCCCTCTCCCCGGCGCGATAGCTGCTCTTGTCGGGCACAAGCTCTATTCGATCGTGCTCCGAGAAGTGCCACGCGACTTCCCTGTCGGGATCGCTGACCCACAACTCCGTCGAAACGAGCACCTTGTTCCCCCGGCTGTCCCGGCCCCATACCTCCACTCGATACGGCCCGCCTTGATAGGGGACGAAGGTGATGGTGGCCCTGCCTTGCTCGTCGGTACTGATGGCCGCACTCTCCGCCTCTGAGACGATCTCCTCCCAATCCCAGTAAGTACGTCCCTCAACCGTTCGGGGCGCTCGCTGCCACTCACCCACGTTCACCGCGTAGAACAGGTCAACCTGCCCCAGGGGATGGCCTGCGGTATCCAGCGTGCGCAGGTCCACGGATACTCGCTGACCCCTGGAGATCACTCTTCCTTGGGGCAGGAGATCGATATAGAACTCGCCTCTGTGGACCACAACGCTGGCGTCACCTGTCACCCGCTGACCACCGATGTCAGTGACCGTGGCCTCCAAGGTGAGCACCTGGCTGGTGTCGCCCCGGGAGGCATCCCCCCGGAGCAGCACCTGGAACTCACCCTCTCCGTCGGTGATCCCGCTGCCGACCACGATCTCCCGTCTGTCGCTCTGACTTGAAGACCAGTCACGGGGATCCGTCTCATTCCCGCCCCTTTCCTTGGGGATCAGAAAGTCGCTGCCGTAAACCGTGTACTCCACCGTCGCCCCTACGAGGGGCACTCGGAAGGGGTACTCTGCTGAGACGGTAGCTGAGATGACCTCCCCAGTCATGTACTCTTCACTGCCGAAGGCTACGCCTACTGTGAACCTCTCCTCCTGACGCTGTTGGACCCGGAAGGAAGCTCGATGCTCTTCGCCCCCTATCTCGGCCGCGAGGAAGTATTCGCCATCTTCGAGCTCCTCACTCAGCGTGAACGCGCCGTGGACCGTGCCGAAGGGGCTGCTCTCCAGATCGGCCTCATAGAGGAGATTCCCACCGTAGCTGGAGGCCGCCACGCGCACACCGTCACCTACGCGCGGCGCGACATAGACGCCATCTTCCTCTCGGCGCAG
>CAYGQI010000031.1:11703-13867 GCA_964351925.1 uncultured Anaerolineales bacterium
CCGGGGTCTAGGGACCACGACGACACGGGCACCTGTTCTGGTCTGAACTGTCGCCAATCCTCGCTGGAGAAGTTGGTCATGGAGATGTAGGTCGGCACATCTATGGGATACAGACCCACGTCTATCCGGCTGACGTTCACCAGACTCAGCTCGAGCGTCGAGGGTACGCCTGCTGTCAGCAGTGCTTCCCTTCCCGCGCCCATGATGGCCAGATACGGATACCGCTCGGTGGTCACGAAGGTCCACTCGAAATCCTGGGCAGTTGGGATCCCGTGAATCGAGTCCCTGGCCCCTTTGCCAATCACTACCCGGTATTCGGTGGAAGGCTTCAGGGCGCCGGTGATGAGCAGGGTGTCCTCGCTCCAGGCCAGCCTCTGTCCGGATATCTCCGGGGCAATGAACAGGTGGCTTTCCACCGACTCACGGTCCATCGACCGATTGAAGGTGATGGCCAGCCGATCCAGGAGATAGGCGAACCTGGCCTCTTGCGACGGCTCTGTGGCCGTGACGACCGGAGGGCCCACGGTCGTAAATCGAAACGTGAACCCTCGTTCCATGCGGCGGAGCAGAAAACTGCGCGCATCCCGGTTTACGCTGACTGTGACCTCCGTCTCCATCGGCCAGTCCTCATGGGGCGTAAAGACGAGGGTCGGACCGCTCCAGGCGAAATCTCCCTCCACGGAGGGCTCGATGCTTACGTTGCCCGCCGTCGCCTCAGCGTTCATGGGGGTCAGAAAGGTGATGCTCACAGGGCTGCGCAGGGGAACCTCGGTGGCCTCCCATTCTGGGGAGTAGCCGATGACCATGGGCGCCCTCAGCGGGCGGATGGTATCTTGCACCTGCTGGGGGACGAAAGAGCGTAGCGTCTGACGCACGAGCTGGTCTGTCTCAGTCAGGTTGAGGAAAACGGCGAGGAAGGCAACAAGTAGAGACAGTGAGACAGCGAGAAGGACGATTCTTCGCCTCAACTCGCCTACCTCTCCACGAAGCTGACTTGTGCTTCTGTGCCCCAGCGCGTAGTCACCTGGACTGGAACGCACCTCAGATCGGTGAGTTCCGCGGTGAATACCAGCTCCTGCATCAGTCCAGCGAATTCACAGCAGCCATCGGCCTCGGTCGTACTGGGGTCCGAGCGCCAGCCTTCGGCAGAGACCTCGACTCCCGCCCCAGGCACCGCCTCTCCATCGGCGTTCACCACGCACACCCTGATGCGCATCGCCGTGGGATCGGCCTCGGTCCAATCCAGGAACTGGCCATCGAAGGTGCCCACGTCCGCAAGAGGAACGCCGGTCGCCGTGGCCGCGATGGCCTCCTCAGTGGGCACAGCGGACGCCACCGCCGACGGTGTAGCCTCGGCAATGGCCTGCACGCACAGATCTAGCGCCTCCGCGTGCGCCGCCGACGCGGCTTCAGAAGGCATCACCCGTATGGCTTCCGCATACTGGCTTTCGGCCATACACCAGGCCCCCTGTCCGTAATATACTTCTCCCAGACTGAGCAGTGCGTCGTGCAGTCTGCGCTCCACGTCCAGGAAGCTTGGGTTCAACTCGTACAACTCCCGGAGAGTTCCCACGACCCCCTCCCAGTCCACGCCCCACTGAGCAAGGCCGTCCATGTAGAGAGAAAGCCACTGGTGGAGTTCTGCGGTCTCTGGGTCGTTGGGGTTCAGTTCCAGCGCTCTGTCCAGGAGTGACGCTGCGTCCTCCAATTCGCCAGCCTCCAGCAGTATCGTGCTCTGACGACGATACGCGTCGAAGAGCATCGGCCCCACCTCCTGAGCCCGATACTCGGGGTCCACGCGCCGCAACTGCTCCAGCCTCACGATGGCCTCCGCCCACTCCCCTTGCGAGTACAGGGTCCGGGCCTCCCCGTAGATGTTGAGCAGGGCCTCGCTAGACACTCCCTCCGCTGTCACGGCCTCCTCGCCCAGAAACGCCTGCAGGAGGCCAAGCTGCTCCAGCGCCTCTGCGTTGTCGGGCGCCAGTCGCACCGCCTCCTCGAACTCTGCCAGGGCCAGAAGGTAATTGCTCTCCTCCAGATGCGCCATGCCCCGCACATAGTACTCCTGGCTCAACTCTCGGCCCCTCTGGCGACGGATGTCAAGCCCGTGTTCAGCACCCGTCAGGCCCAAGACAAGGGTCGCGGACAGCAAGGCAGACGCCAG
>CAYGQI010000032.1:0-4670 GCA_964351925.1 uncultured Anaerolineales bacterium
TGCCTGGGAAGGGCGAAGGGTGGATTTCTAGAGACAGGAGGGCAGGCGAGCAGATAGTGAACGGCTACATGGGAAAGCTCCTGCGGGTCGATCTGACCGCCGGCAGCGTGGACGAAGAGGGGCTTGACGAGGAGTACGCGAGGAGATTCATCGGAGGTAGCGGGCTGGCGGCCCGCTACATCTATGACCTGACGAGCGCGGACACCGACCCGCTGGGGCCGGCGAACCCTCTCATCATCATGGGGGGTCCACTGGTTGGCACGCGGGCTCCTTCGTGCGGGAGGTACGTGATCTGCGCTCGCTCTCCACAAACGGGCCTGTGGGGGGAGAGCAACGTGGGAGGCTTTGTGGGGCCTCACCTGCGCTTCGCCGGGTACGACGGCATGATCATCAAAGGGCAGGCCCACCAGCCATCATACCTCGTGGTGCTGGACGGGTATGCTGAACTGCGGGACGCCTCCCATCTGTGGGGATTGGACACCTATCGCACCCAGGAGGCGATCAAAGAGGAACTGGGAGACCCGTCGTTGCGGGTGGCCTGTATCGGTCCCGCAGGTGAGAATCTGGTCAAGTATGCGGCAGTCATGGCTGATGGGGGAAGGGCGGCTGGTCGCTCCGGTATGGGAGCCGTGATGGGCTCCAAGCGGTTGAAGGCCATAGTCTGCCGAGGGACCGGCTCGGTCCCTCTTGCTGACCAGGAAGCTTTCGATAGAATAGCGGCGCAGATGCTGGCCGAAGTCAAGGAGGACGTCAGTACCCAGATATTTCACCAGACCGGCACGGCGGGCTCCGCCAACGTGCTGTCCATGTTCGGCAATATGCCCAACAGATACTTCCAACAGGGCACTTTCGACGAGGTTGACAACATCAGCGGCAGCACCATGGCGGAGACCATTCTCGTGGGCACCAGCGGATGTTTTGGCTGTGTGGTCCAGTGCGGCCGACAGGTGGCGATCCCACAGGGACCATATCAGCTGGAGGAGACGGACGGCCCGGAGTACGAGACGGTGGCCGCCCTGGGCTCAATGCTGCTCATCGACGACTTGGCGGCGGTCAGCTACATGAATCACCTGTGCAACTCGTATGGGTTGGACACCATCAGCACGGGAGTCGCTCTTGGTTTGGCGCATTTTCTGTATGCGGAAGGCGTCATAGGCGAGCAAGATACGGATGGCCTCGTCCTCCGGTGGGGCGATCCTCAGCCCGCGATCGGGCTCATCGAAAGAACGGCGACAAGGGAGGGCTTCGGCGATCTGCTGGCCGAAGGCAGTCTCAGTGTCGCTCGGCACTTCCACGTGGAAGATCTGGCCGCGCAGGTCAATGGTCTGGAAGTGGGAATGCACGATCCCCGAGCCAGCGCCGGTGTGACGCTCTCCTATCTCACCTCGCCGCGAGGTGCCTGCCACAACAAGAGCGATACGTACTGGCTGGATGTGGGACGCGTGATGGAGGACCTGGGCATAGGTCCCATGGACCGCTTTCAGGAGGAGGGGAGGGCCGCCGTGATGGTCAGGCATCAAGACTGGCGCAGCGCCGGCGACGCCCTGATCTGCTGCCAACTGGTCAATGTTCCCAGCGACGGGCTTGTCTCCCTGCTCGCTGCGGCTACAGGTTGGGAGCTGACCCGGGAAGACCTGTTCCTGGCGGGAGAGCGCATCTTGAATCTGAAGAGGGCGCTGAATCTGCGCTGGGGTTGGGATCATAGAGATGAGAAGCTCCCAGGCCTCTTCAGGCAGCCTCTGGACGAGGGAGGCACCAACGGCTACGTACCCGATGTCGAGAGGTTGCTCTCAGACTACTACGAGGCCCGCCAGTGGGACAGGACAACCGGCAAGCCCACCAAGCAGAAACTGGTCCAACTCGGGCTGAACGAGGTGGTCGCTGAACTCTACTGAGAAGGAGATGAGGCCCCTCTGTTCGGTGTGCTATCCTGACCTCAGGCCGACCTCCTGCAGGCGGGGGTTGTTTGTGATCCCCGGGATGCGTCCCCGCTTTGCCACAGGCCTGCCCTGGATGGCCTTGATATCCGCTGTGAAGTCTATGGGCGGAGCCGAACTGACGGCACTGCCCACACCAAAGACGTCGACGGGCGCGCCTTTCTCTACGAAGAGGCGGATGCGCTCCGCTTGCGCACGTTGGGGATGATCCCGCGCGCTTCCTCCCCGCAGAAGAGGGGGTATCCCTCCTCCAGGAAACCCCGTTGCATGTCTATGACAAGAACCACGTCGGTCATGTGTATCACCTCCGGCATCCGTATTATACCTGACTTACCGACGCTGGTCAACCGTCCGAGCAGGAACGCTAGATGTACGGGGGGAGAGAGGTGCGGAGATTAGCCTCACGAGGTGCGTGGCATCAAGGCGTCCGTGCACGTCGGCAGCGCGATCAGGCCGTCGAGGTCCGCAGGCGCACGGCTCGCAACTCTAAGCCGCGCGGCAAGTCGATAGAATGTTGATGGGCTGTCCCGAGGCGCTTCTGCGAAGGTGCCTGACCGGGCTCCTAGGCCAGGCCGGCGTCGCGGCGCAGAAGGTCGGCCTTGTCTGTCTTCTCCCAGGGAGCGTCGATGTCGTCACGCCCGAAGTGGCCGTAGGCTGCCGTGGCCTTGTAGATCGGTCTGCGCAGGTCCAGATCGCGGATGATGGCCGCAGGACGAAGGTCGAAATGAGTGGTGATCAGGTCGACGATACGTTCGTCGGGAATCTGCCCGGTTCCAAAGGCTTCCACCATCAGCGCCAGGGGGCGGGCAACACCTATGGCGTAGCTCACCTGCAACTCCAGTCGATTAGCGATGCCCGCTGCCACAAGGTTCTTGGCGATGTAGCGCGCCATGTACGACGCTGAACGGTCCACCTTGGTGGGGTCCTTGCCAGAGAAGGAACCTCCCCCGTGACGCGCAATGCCGCCGTAGGTGTCCACGATGATCTTGCGCCCCGTGAGGCCGGCGTCGCCCAGCGGGCCGCCCGTGACGAACCTGCCCGTGGCGTTCACGTAGATCTTGGTCTTGTCATCGAGCATATCTGCGGGCACGACGTGGTTGATGACCTTGTCGAGCAGGTCAGCCCTTATCTCTGACTGTTTGACTTCGGGCGCGTGCTGGGCCGCCAGGACAATGGTGTCCACCCTCTTGGGCAAGCCGTACTGATACTCCACGGTCACCTGGCTCTTGCCGTCCGGCCGGAGGTAGGAGAGGGTTTTATCCTTGCGCACCTCAGCCAGCCGCTTGCACAACTTGTGGGCCAGCATGATGGGCACGGGCATCAGCTCCGGGGTCTCCTTGCAAGCGAATCCGATCATCATACCTTGATCGCCGGCCCCGATGGCCTCGATCTCCGCGTCGTTCATCTCGCCGGTCTTGGCCTCCAACGCCCTGTCCACACCCAGCGCGATGTCTGGACTTTGCTCTTTGATGGACAAGATCACTCCGCAGGTGTCGCAATCGAAGCCATACTTGGCGCGGGTGTAGCCTATCCCGCGGATTGTCTCTCGGGCGATATCTGCGATCTCGACATAGGTGGATGTGGTGATCTCACCCATGACGATCATCAGGCCCGTGGTCGTCGCACATTCACAAGCCACCCTGGCATCGGGGTCCTCGGCGATGATGGCGTCGAGGACGGCATCGCTCACCTGATCGCAGATCTTGTCTGGGTGCCCCTCCGTGACAGACTCGGAGGTGAAGAACAACTTGGGGGAACTCATAAAACTGTTGACAGTCATCGAAAACACATCTCCTTTGCTACAATTTGCCCGCTGACAGTCAGCGTAGCGGCGACTTCATTTAGGGACTGAAATGTAGTCCAAACCTTGCCGCATGGCAAGGGTGTGAGTTGGGTAGGAAAACCTTCAGCGCCAAGAGGGTGTAGCGACCGCACTGCCTCGATCGCCTGGTGAAGTCCAAGTCGATGCGCCCAAGAGGGAAGGGAGAGACACTATCGCCGCTGCCGATAGAGCGAGGCGTCTATGGCGTTGATCATCTTCTCGATTTCCAGAGTGCCTCCCAGGAACTGGTTTAGTCGACGCGCCTGTGTAGTGGGATCAGCCACCAGATCGTTGTAGCTCACGTAGGCCACATCTACATTGGGCCGCTCCGCAATCCAGGCCTCGACACGTGACAGGTGGTTCCTGAACATCCTGGCCATGTCCTCGTCGCTGACCTTGTCCGTGGGCTCTCCTCTCCTGATCAGCATCTGGCGCTGGGATGCCAGGATCTCCTCCAGGTTGCGTCGCATGAAGACGACCTTGTAGTTGTATTCTGGCGGAAGGTGCTTGAGCAGTTCAGCGATCATCTTGACTGCATTGCCCTTGGCATCCTCCAACCAGGCCTGGTCCCGTTCGATCTGCCTGACTCGCTCAAACTCGTAGTAGCCCTTGGGATTGTCCTCATCGGGCGATCTGATGCCGTCGGTTAGAACTCCCAGTCCGCCGGCCTCGAGCATGCTCATCATGAGCGAGGTGCCAGACCTGGGTAGGCCTGACACTATGATGATGGTGTCGCGATCCATGTTGCTTTCTCCTTCAAGCCGTGGTCGTTTGGAAACCCGTCGGGGTCTCGGACGATGTACTCACGGCGCTGGGTGGTCCCATCAGGGTATGCGAACCAGGAGCAGCGCTGCTGCCCGGTGACCTATCAGGGTGCGCGGTGAAGAGAGCGGTTCGCCTGTCAACCCATG
>CAYGQI010000032.1:4770-8486 GCA_964351925.1 uncultured Anaerolineales bacterium
CTGGTCGAGGGGTGTCCGAAGACCAGAAAGGCGCCGATGCGCGTGGCCTCAGGCAAGCTGTAGCGGGCGCGAACCTTGTCCTCGCGTCTCAGCGCGCCGATGAAACAGGAGCCGATGCCGAGTGCCGCCAAGCGCACGGCGATCTGCTCGACCCGGTAACCTGCGTCCTCCAGCGCGTGTTCCTGGCCCAGCACGTAGGGCACGAGGTAGTGAGGGGGATTGACCATCCGGCCGTAGCCGCCCAAGTCGCTCGCCAGGTCAGTGCCCGGCGGTGCGTCTCGCAGAATGACCTGGAACTGGTTTTCGGGGACCAGCGGCTCCACGCCCGAGGCTATCTGTCGGACCTGAGAGAGGGTGGGTTCGTCAAGAGGCTCCTTGTTGTAGCGGCGCACCGACCGGCGCGCGAGGATAGCTTCGTACAAATCTAGGGACGGCATGCTCATAAGGTAATCATACCAGATAGCCCAGGCAATGGGTAACGTCATCCTCCAGGGGATGACGCTGGGGACCCGCTGCCCGTTCACAACCGCTGTGGCGAACGCCTGTGGAAGAGTACCGAACCGCCATCACCGACACCCTGGTCTGGGCCTGGGGTGTGCCTGAAGTCCAGGAGCCGATGGGACTTACTCCGGCGTTGGCTGGTTGCGGGGGGTAATGGAGTGTTGCTCCTGCGACCTTAGGGCCCAGGCTTCTGCCAGGCCCACACGCCATAGTGTTCCTTGATCACCTGAGCTGTGATGCGGAAGTCGGATGCGGTGAACTGGTAGCTGATCTCTTCCCAGATCGGGCCGCCTTCCGGGTGGGCCACATTGGTGTTGATGTAGTTGACGTGGGACATCAGTAGCAGCAAGCCGAAGAGGATTCCCAGCAGGACCAGGGAGACCGTTGCCCAACGGGCCCACCTGCCCCACGCCGTGGCCCTGCTCGGCGAGTGTGCAGTGTGGAGGAGGGTCGCCAGGCCGATGACCCACACGGGATAGAGTTCGGTCATTCTTCTCATCCCGTAGGCCCAACCTCCCCCCCAATCAAAGAGCGAAGCGTTCATCAGAACCTGGAGGACGATCATCAGGCCCAGGGTGATGGAAAGGTCCTGGTGCTTCCTGAAAAGCAGGACCAGGCCGATCAGGGCCAGGATGACCAGCGGTGACCAGAGGATCAGGCCCCTCTCTGGTGCCAGCAGCACTTCTCTGATGTAGATCGGCCCGGAGAGGAACTCCTGCTGTCCCTGGATGGCCGCAGGTACCACCCAAGGACTACCATACATCCTCCACCAGGTGAATGGCAGATGCCAGCCCAGGACGAGAAAGCCGGTGCCCAGTAGCAACAGTTTTCGCCACTGCCGTGTGGAGAGGGCAAGCAACCCGATGGGAAGGGCGCACAGAGCCAGCTGCCATCTGACCAGGAAGGCCATCCCCAGGATCAAGCCCATGAAGAACCACGCCGGGCTACGTTGGCGGTATCTCACCAGAATGTAGATCACCAGGGCTATGAGCAGCGTGCCGCAAGCGTGGGACATGTACGGCTCGATGGTGGCATAGTAGATCAGGGGTGTGCTCAGGAACAGAGCTACAGAACTGAGGAGAGATGCGCCCGGCGAACTGAGCTTGACGGCGGAGAAGTAGGCCAGGACGGCCGCCAGCAGCGTGAAGAGGTTGGTCCCCAGCATGAGGAAGAAGCTGTAGGGAAAAGTGGCGCCCTGATGTTGCAGGAAATAGGCGTCGTTGACGTGAAAGAGGGGTAGCCGGTTGGCTGCTGACGCCAGCCAGTAGGTGGGCAGGTACAGGAACGCAGACCCATAAGGGAAGACCGAGGCGTACTCACCGGTCTCCTCATTAAAGAACACCTGGTAGGAGTTCAACTCGCCGAACTGGGCGACCTGATTCTCCAGGTCGAGGTCGTGGTCGCGAGCCACCGATTGAAGCCACATGAAGTAGGCAAGGCCATCGCTGCGGATCAGAGGGCGATCCAGGGCCAGGAAGGAAATCAGCAGGATGGCCACGATGATGAGGGGAGAGCCTAGCAATAGCGCGCGCCGGTGTTTCGGCGACTTCGCGGGATGGGGTGCGTTTTTCACTGGGTCCAACGATGGCGCTCTATCGGGATGTGGGGCCTCAGCGGTCGCCCTTCTTCTCCCTGTGAAAGAGGGTCCGGAACTGCTCGTGCTGGGAGAAGGTCTGCAGCCACTCCTCCACTTCCTCGTCGGTCATCCACTTGCTGACCAGACGAACCCTTTGCTTCGGCTCGGGCCTAGGCCCAGTCCTGGGCGGCCCCATCTGTTTGACAGCGGCAACCACCGGCAGTTCCTGGCCCACCCAGAACCAGCAATCCTTGCTCCAGGGGCCAGGTGGATGTCCCATGAGTTCGCTGGCGATGAGCCACGGACACATGCCGAAGTAGTAGTCGGGCGCGTTATCCTCCAGCCAGCGATACATAGCCACCGTGCGCTCCGCGTGGCCATTGACGTCGTAGCCGGGGTACCTGGAGTCCCACTGGACGACGGCGTCGTAAGGCACGAACACCCCTCCCTCTGTGCTCATCACGGGAACCACCAGGTCGAAATGCTCCTTCAAGAGCTGAACAGCCACACGGTGGCCGATGAGTGAGTTGTCGTCGTCCATGATGGTGGTGCCTGGCTTGTCCGCCTGGCAAATGGGGTCATAGGGGTACTCGAAGTGCCAGTCTCCGTCCCCATCGCGGTAGCAGTGATTGAGTACGCCATCATGGCTGGCGATCCACGCGCCGCGAGAGAAAACCTCACGTGCGGTACCGGCAGCGCTCCGCGCCATCCACTCAAACGCATCGATGTACCACCGGATGCTGCTCGAGTCCGGGTTGTGGGAACACTGCGCCAGGGCAGGGAAAGCTGGATAGCCTCCCAGTTCGATGATGGACTCGGCATCTCTCAGCCAGTTCTGGGTCACGAGTTCTGGTCCGCCGCCAGACCGCCACTCCCCAGTTCTCCATTCGTAAGAGAGGTTGGGTTCGTTGTTGACCTCAAACCATCTGGTGATGCCTTGGTCGATGTAGTTCTTGACAGTGGAGAGCGCCTTGGAGGAGAGGGTGCCAGGATTGGGCCTTTCCGCCCACATCCTCACGATGGGCATGATGCCCTTGGCCCGAAGCTTCAGGGCGAATTGGAGGACCGAGGCACTGCCATCGTCCATGAGCTTGTAGAGGCAGATACCCATCTCTTGAATCTGGCCGATCCAGTGGTCGTGGTCAAAATTGGCGTGAGTACCGGGCGAACCGTGAATTCCTCTCAGGCCTGGCGGTCGTTCGAAATCCGACAGTTCCACCTTGTCCCCCCTCTCCCCTCCAGCGGGGCTTGCACAGTCCTATCCCCTCGTCTCGTGAGGACGGTCACCCGTCAGGTCGATTATACCAGAGCCAAGGGCAAATGGCAACGGTCAGGAAACCCTGGTGATGACGCGACGGCTGCGGGGGCCGTCGAACTCGCAGAAGAAGATGCCCTGCCATGTTCCCAACAGCAGCTTGCCCGCCTCAACCAAGATCGTCTCGCTGCTGCCCACCATGCTGGCCTTGATGTGGGCTGCGGCGTTTCCCTCGAGGTGCCTGTAGTTATCCTGGAAGGGCACGATCTTGTCCAGCTCCATGAGGATATCCTGGCGGACGCTGGGGTCGGCGTTTTCGTTGATAGTGATGCCGGCCGTGGTGTGCGGCACGTATATGTGGCAGACGCCGTCGCGCACCCCGCT
>CAYGQI010000032.1:8586-11671 GCA_964351925.1 uncultured Anaerolineales bacterium
ACGGTCGGGCTGTCCTGCGTACAAGCATGAGACCAAGGTCGCGCAATGGCGAAGGGCCACCGCCCTAGAGCGGTGGCCCTTTGTCGAGAAACAGGCTCTCTAGTTGCCTTCAGTACTCACCCTTCAGCAGTTGGGCGAAGTCCTCGTCGATGAGCCCCTTCTTCAGAGCTTCCTCTATCCCAAAGGTGGAGTCGACACCTCCCGGCTCGGGCAGAGTATCGCCCTCGGGGTCTGTCCCAGGCGACTCCGTCACGGACGCTTCGATCTGTTCTCTCTCTGCGGGGGTCTCTGCCAGCTCGAACTCTGGCTCCGAAGGCTTGCCCTCCTCCAAGGCTTCTGGCTGATACGATCTGTCGTCCTCTACGCCATATATGGCTTTCAAGAGGTCCTGGATAGCGCGCCTGACGTACAGCCAGACCATGCCTATGCGGCTGGGTTGTTTTCTCCTGTCGAAGATGAGGGCCAGGAGAAGGTCATTTCCGACGCCTGTGTAGTAGATGTCGTACTTCTTTCCCTCGTAGAAATTGAGGTTGAATGTCTCGTCGTCTTGCAGGTACTGGGCCATCCCAGAGACGGTGGCCAGTCCATTTGCCACGAGGGGTATGAAGGTGCCTGTCTCCAAGCCCTGCGCTATTCCCACCTCAGACACGATCTCCCCTTGCGTGTTCGCCAAGATGACGCACTGGGCGCCTACCTCGAAGCGGAGGCTGCTCAATGCTCTATTGCTGGCTTCCGCGCGGTGGTCTCGCAGAACCCCTTCTCTCGCGGTCTCAACAGGAGGCGCCAGTGCCTGTCGGGTGACATCTAGGAGATCCGAGACGTGGAATGGTTTGGTGATGTAGTCGTACACATCCAGGCTGCGGGCTCGCGCCTCCACTTCATCCGAGCCGTAGGCCGTCATCAGGACAAAACGTGTCCTGGGGTACTTCTCTTTCACCCTCTCGATCAACTGCAAGCCATCGATGCCAGGCATGCGGAGGTCGCTGATCACCAGGTCGTAGGGCTGAGTCGCGATCTTCTCCAGCGCCTCTTCGGCCGACTTCGCGGTCCCTATGGTGAAATCTTGCCCCAGCTCTTCCAGGCTTTCCCGCAAGAAGAAGACGACCTTCTCTTCGTCATCAACGATGAGAACACGTTTGTCCACTGCCATCTATCCAGTTTACCTCGCTTCTGGGGGACAGTCCTAGATCAAGTATACCACACGGGGAGGCGTACGACGGTCCCGGATTGGTCTCGATAGGGTTCCGATTCAGTGACCTCTCCTAGGGCCTGAACATGTATCCTTTGCCACGCACGTTGACGATGCAGGAGTCGTCTCCCATCGTGGAACGTAGCTTTTTTCGGAGCCTCCACAGGTGGGTCTTCAGCGCGGGGCGTGCTTCCTGGTCTGAGCACTCGTATCCGAGGGCGTGGCGGGCCATGTCTGGGAAGCTCAGCGTGTGGCTCGCGCTGTCCATGAGGCAGGTCAGCAGCCTGAACTCGGTGGGGGTCAGCTCCAAGTGGCGGCCCTTGGCAACCACAACCTGTTTCTCTCGATCCAGAACGAGGTCTCGACTTCTGATGAAACGAGCGAGCGCGGGGCCTTCCGTCTGCGGCACCTCCGGAAGGGTTGAGGCTCTCAACTTGCGCACGCTTTCTTCTATGTTGGTCACCAACTCGCGACGGCGCAGGGCGTTCTGGCGCTCTTCCAGGCCTGTCTCTACACTGGCGACTATCTCTTCGACACGACAGGGCTTGAGGAGGTAGTCGTGAGCACCCTGGCGTAGAGCCTCTATGGCCGAATCGAGGGTGCCGTAGGCGGTGAGCATGATGACCACCGTGTCGGGCACCACGTTCTTGACCTGTCTCATCAGCTCCAGGCCATCCATGCCCTCCATCTTCAGATCGACCAGAATGAGGTCGAAGGCGCCTTGGTCCAGCGCAGCCAGTGCCTCTTCGCCGCTGGCTGCAGTGGTCACCTGATGGCCTTCCTGTTCGAGGATCTCTTGCAGCGACCTCTGCACCCCGGGCTCATCATCCACCACGAGCAGCTTACCTGGGCGAAACATATGGTGTGTCTCCGCTGGTCGAACCCCGTGAGCTTTCTAGAGCAAAGAGGGCCGAGATATGATGTAGTTTTCCCACTTGCCGAACGGAACCGAGGACATCACCAGGCTCAGGTCCTGTATCTTGAACCCTCTGTCGTAGAGCAGTGCCAGGGCACCGGTATTTTCGCCCGGGACGTGCACATAGAACTCATCTGCACCTTCGGAAGAGAGGCGATCCAGGCAGAAGCAGAGCATGCTGGCCATGTCATCCGCATTGAGCGCAGCTAGAGGTCCTATGTTGCCGTCGTCGGACACGTACGCATACCCAGAGACCCCGTCTTCCCCCTCGAAGACGTAACACCGTATTTCGCGTTTGCCGAGCCAGAAGCGGTGGTCGATGTCTCGCCTGAACCCCCTGATCTGGAGGTCAATCTCGTCGATCAAGCTGACGGTCTCCTCGCTAAGGGAGGCCACTCGACCCGTTAGGGGGTCTACGGGCTCTGATGGTTCACACAGATTGGTGATACTGCCCTCCATCTTGAGGACGGGCATGCGGGGGTATAGTCCATTACGGGTATAGAGAGAAATGGAGGGCCAGTTGGCGGCATTAGTATAGGCCGCCACCACCTTGGCTGTCTCATTGCCTCGAGCCTCAGTCAGAGCCAGCTCAAAGAGTTCCCGGCCGATGCCCGTTCCCTGGAACTCGGGCGAAACGACGAGGTAGGAAAGGAACCAGAGATGGTCCCGCAAGATGTAGGAGCAGAACCCGGCGATGCGCTTCTTGACCTCGGCCACGAGGAAGCCCTTTCCCCCTGCGCCCAGCAGGTGACGCCACAAGGGGAGGTTCTCGTCGAAGTCCATTTCCACCATTGGCAGCGCCCTCTCTGCCGCGAACTGGTTGAGAGATTCAATAAGAGCTGTGTGGATGAGATACAGGTCGTCTTCTTCGGCTAAGCGATAGTTCACTTTCATATGGCGTCTAACCTCCGTGCCTAGTCTCTTCGTCAGGCGGGAGAGCATCTCCGGGTACAGCCCCAGATTCTCTGCCCGGTGTCCGG
>CAYGQI010000032.1:11771-13846 GCA_964351925.1 uncultured Anaerolineales bacterium
ATTATACTTCACTCGGCGGACGATGGCAATTGACTATCGGCAAATGATACTGGGCAGCAGGCAGGGAAGTTGGTGGTGGGACCGTGCACGTTCCCGCTGGCCTCGAGGTCTCCAGACCGATGTGGCTAACGGAGGCGTTGGTGGAAATCGGCGATGGAATGACGTAGCCTTGCTATGCTTTCAGGTTTGTGCTATAATGTTTTCGAAGGCAGCCATTGAGGTCGAGTGAACCATGGCAGCTCGTGGGGAACCACAGATGTTCACCTTTCGCAGTGCCATAGAGGGCACCTGTCCACCCATGCCGCCTGGATGATGCGGTCGACTATATGCTGATGTTCATAGCCCTCTTCAAGGAAACCTGAAGGGGGCTTCTTTCTTGCGCAAGGAGTGAGTGCGATGCTGGAGAAGGTGGAAAGACTCAAGGAAGAAGCCCACGAGGCCCTGCAATCAACGTCTACTCTGGACGAACTGGCCGACTGGCGAGTCAAGTACCTGGGGCGAAAAGGCGTGATCACCCAGTTGCTCCGAGGTGTGGGGGAGCTTCTTGTGGCAGAGCGGCCCGCCTTGGGACAGGCTGCCAACCAATTGAAGGAACTCCTGGCTGAGTCATATGAGGCGCGTCGGAAGGAACTGAGCCGACCGGCCGGCGGAGAGGCGGAGGCCCTCGACGTGACGCTCCGGGGCAGGCCGGTCAACCTCGGTCGGCTGCACGTCACCACTCAAACCCTGCGAGAGATATATGCCATCTTTGCGCGCATGGGTTTCCAGGTGGAGGAGTGGCCCGAGGTTGAGACCGACATGCTCAACTTCGAACTACTCAACATGCCACCTCACCATCCTGCCAGGGACATGTGGGACACATTCTACGTGAACCCCAAGGTGGTGCTGCGCACCCATACCTCTCCGGGTCAGATTCGGAGTATGAAGAAGCACTGCCCGGACCCCATACGGGTCATCCTTCCCGGGAAGTGCTACAGGTATGAGGCGGTCACCGCTCGCTCGGAGTTCATGTTCTACCAGGTGGAGGGTCTGGCGGTGGGGAGGCGCATCACCCTGGCTGATCTGAAAGGGACGATGGTCGATTTCGCCCGCCAGATGTTCGGAGCAGATCGTAAGGTGCGATTCCGCTGCAGCCACTTCCCCTTCACCGAGCCCAGCGTGGAGGTGGACATGGACTGCATCATCTGTGGCGGGGAAGGATGCCGGGTCTGCAAACACACCGGCTGGGTGGAGATCTCCGGTGCGGGGATGGTGCATCCGCAGGTGCTGAGGAACGGTGGCTATGATCCGGAGGTGTACAGCGGCTACGCCTTCGGCATGGGTCCGGAGCGGATCGCCATGATCAAGTACAGCATCGATGACATCCGGCTCTTCTACAGCAACGACCTGCGGTTCACAGAGCAGTTCGGGTAGTCACCACGAGGGAGTGTGTAGGCCGACGGGCAGAGTGGCCGTAAAGGGGAGGGAACCATCATGAGGGTACCTATAAGCTGGTTAAAGGAGTACGTGGACATCACCATCCCGCTCGAGGATCTCTCTGAGCGTTTGACCATGGCCGGGCTGGAGGTGGGAGCCATCGAGTACGTGGGTGCCGAGTGGGACAGAGACAAGGTTTTCGTGGGCGAGATTCTGGAGGTGAGACCTCATCCCAACGCGGACCGCTTGACCATCGCGGTGGTGGAGTTTGGGGGCAGCGAGCCCATGGCTGTGGTCACCGGCGCGCCGAATATCCGCGTCGGGCAGAAGGGTGTGAAGGTGCCCTTCGCCACGACGGGGGCACGTCTCATCGACGGACACTGCGAGGAACTCAGCTACATCACTCTCAAGCCCACCAAGATCCGAGGGGTGTCTTCAGAAGGCATGGTCTGCTCGGAGAAGGAGCTGGGCATCTCCGGAGAGCACGAAGGTATCATGATCCTCGACGGCAGCGCGCCCACCGGTGTGCCGCTACGCGACTACATGGGCGATGCGGTCCTTGATCTGGACCTGACGCCCAACCTGGCCCGCTGCTTCTCTGTGGTTGGCGTGGCGCGAGAGGTGGCCGCCTTGACGGGCCAGGAGTGCAGGCTGGGGGA
>CAYGQI010000033.1:0-4203 GCA_964351925.1 uncultured Anaerolineales bacterium
TCCTGCTTGCCAACCGCTCCACCGGGGAAACTCATTCAGGGCGC
The DNA here is from genome assembly GCA_964351925.1 of uncultured Anaerolineales bacterium. Taxonomy (GTDB): domain Bacteria; phylum Chloroflexota; class Anaerolineae; order UBA7937; family B3-Chlor; genus JAUVXJ01. Next base: position 45 of record CAYGQI010000033.1, read on the forward strand.
GCTGGTTCGGATGGCAGGATCCGACAGGCGGCGTGCTCCCGGAACAGGTAGTGCCTCGCCCAGTTGATCAGCACCAACAGCCGATTGCGATAGCCTATCAAGTAGAACAGGTGAATGGTCAGCCATAATACCCAGGCCGGAAATCCTGTGAACATCCGCCCGTAGGCTACGGCCGCGGCGTTGTTCCGTCCGATGGTAGCCATGGTCCCCCGGTCGCGGTAGCGGAAGGGCAGCGGTTCCTGTCCGGCGAGCCGGCGCTCGATGTTCCGGGCCGCGGTCACACCACCCTGGAGGGCCACCTGCGCCACCATGGGTAGGGGTGCGCCATCTTGTTCGAAGTAGGCCAGGTCCCCGATGGCGTAGACCTCGGGGTGATGGGGCATCTGTAGGGTGGGTTGCACGGCTACACGTCCCCTACTCGCCATGGGCAGCCCCGACGACTCCGCCTGTGGGTCGCCGCGCACGCCCGCAGCCCACACTGTGGTACACGCAGGGATCACCTCCCCGTGTTGCAGGTAGATGGCGCTGGGCGTGATGCGCTCGACGGGGCACTCCAGCCTGACGTCAACGCCCATCTCGCGGAGACGCCTGGCGGCGTAGATGCCCAAGCGTTGGGGCAACGTGGGAAGCAGTCGCGGCGCGGCCTCGATGAGGGTGATGCCTGCCCGGCTGAGGTCCAGACGAGGGAAGTCCTTGCGTACGGGACCCTGGACCAGTTCGGCCAGGGCGCCTGCGGTCTCCACACCAGTAGGTCCACCCCCCACAATGGCGAAGCTCAGCAACTGATGACACGTCGCCGCATCCACCTCCCGGTCCGCCTGTTCCACACACCCCAGGATGTGGTTGCGGAGCGTGATGGCGTGTTCCAGGCTCTTCAGCGAGAAAGCGTACTCCGGTGCGCCCGGAACCCCGAAAAAGTGGTCCACGGTGCCCGTGGCCAGGATGAGGAAATCGTAGGGCATGTCGCGGCCATCGGTCTTCAAAACCTTCGATAGGAGATCCACGCCCCTCACCTCGGCCATGGTGAACCGAGCATGGGGCATCTTCCGCAGGATGGTCCGCACCGGGTAGGCGATGTCCCCGGGTTCCAACTCCCCCGCAGCTACCTGATAGAGCAGGGGCGGGAAGGTGTGGTAGTTGTTGCGGTCTACGATGGTGACATCCACCGCTGAGTGGGCCAGAGCACGGGCTGCCGCGAGTCCCCCAAAGCCCGCGCCGGCAATCACCACCTGGGGTCTCGGAGAGTCTTTGACCATCGCCTACCTCGCCCCCTGGACAGAAACGATTACTGCACCGGTTGCCTGATGACGGTTTTGATCTTCTCTGGCGCGGTCCGGCGCGGATCGCTGAGATAGATCTCGTGGTGTTTGCCCCGCAACTGGTAGCCGTTCTCCCTGGCGAAGGCGTGCAGTCTCTCTATGGTGGGCCCTTCGGCAGAGTAGGGCCCCAGGTATAGAATCTGCACAGCCCGCCCTTCGTGGTACCGCTCGAAACGCAGCTTGCCCACCCCTGGGAGATCCTTCTTCTGCCTGACCTTGTTTACGGCCTCGTCGAAGAGGGCCTGGGTCACCTGGTCCGGCTGCATAATCATTGCTGTCCACTGCCAGGCGTCTCTGTCGTTCATGGTGAAGGCGTTCATGTCTTTTGCCCACCACAGGCCTTCGGGAGGCGGGATGACGTAGTCCAGCTCAGGATCGCGCCCTTTGATGGTGAACTTGAGCTGATAGGCCACGGTGTAGAGCGCTTCCAGGGCCTCCTGGTACTCGGGCGAAGTGCCGGGATCGCCCTGGCCGTCAACCATCAGGAAGTTCATGTCCGGTACATCGACGACTGAGACCTCTTTGGCTGAGGGTTGGTAGAGGTGCTTCAGTTGCTTCTTGAAGTCGATCTTGGCCATGGTGGTCCTCCCGTTCAGTTGTGCTGTCCGTCTGCGTCCTTATCCTTGACGCTCAGCATACCACACCCTGCCGCCGGTGTCGAGCGGAGTAAACCCTGGCGAAGGTTCAAAACCTTCGCAAGGGTGATGTCCCGCCGCCGCGGAACCTCTTACCGCTAAGCCTGGCCCTTGATCTTGGCGGCCAGTTGCTGGCCCAGCTCAGCGATCTTCTGATAGTCATCCGCGGTGGGCGGACCGTTAATCTCCACCGCACCGACCACCTCCATCTTGGTGGGCTCCAGGATCTCGGCGGCTTGCTTGACCGCGCCTCCGCCCCAGCCGTAGGAGCTGAGCACCGCGCCATACTTGAGGGGAGGGCGCAGCGCCTTGACCAGATGCGCTGCGTAGATGGCGAGCGGGTGCATGCCACCCAGGACGGTCGGTGTCCCCAGGACGATGGCGCGCGAATCCACCAGATCTTTCGCCACGTCGCCCAGGTCCGCGTAGACGAGATTGTGGAGGCTGACCTCCAGGCCTTCTGCTATCAGCGACTCAACCATGGCCTTGACCATGGCCTCGGTAGATTTCCACATCGTGACGTAGACCACGATGACCTTCTCTTTGGTGTCCCCTGCCGTCCACTGGCGATAGAGCTGCAGGATCCTCTCGGGATTCCTGTGCATGGGGCCGTGGCTCGGGGCGATGAGTTTGATGTCTAGCTTGCTGATCTTCTCCAGGGCCTGCTGCCCCATCTTCCGGAAAGGCATCATGATCTCGCCGAAGTACCTCTGGGCGAAGGGCACGAACTCATGCACCTCGTCGTCGTAGAATCCGTACGCAGTGTGGAAGCCCAAAAAGTCGCAGGGGAATAGCACCTTGTTCTCGATCAGGTACGTGAACATGGTCTCTGGCCAGTGTTGCCAGGGCGCATCGATGAACTTGAGCGTCTTTCCGCCCAGATCGATGGTGTCACCCTCCTTGACGACGGCTATTCTCTCCTGCGGGACTCCATACTGCACCTGCGCCATCTTGGCGCCTTTCTCCGTCGTGACGAGTTGTGCGCCTTTGCTGAGCTTCATCACGTGAGGGATGGCCCCGGCGTGATCTGGCTCGGCGTGGTTCATGATCACGTAGTCCAGGGCCTTCGGGTTGGTCACCTGACCGATTCTGGCCTCCAGTTCATCCTCGAAGCCTGGGTTCACCGTATCGATCAGTGCGGTCTTGTCTCCGCCCTTGACCACATAGGCGTTGTAGGTAGTGCCTTGAGGCAGTGGGATCAAGGCGTCGAAGATCCTGCGGTCCCAGTCCCGTGCTCCTACCCAGTACACACCGCCTGAGATCTCACGAGCTTTGTACGGTTCCATTGTCGTTACCTCCTGGTTTATGTTGATGGGACTTCGTTTTCCTGTGGCGGTTCGGCCGGACCCGGGGGCACGGTGGCTGCGGCCTGGCGCTGGCCGGCTATCCTCCTCCACAGCACGAAGACCACAAGTAGATAGGACAGATAGGTCACCACCTCTAGCAGTGACGGGTTGCCGTTGTAGCCCAGAAGCGCCTTCAGGATGCTGCCCAGGTGCCCGTTTTCGTGCAGTAGCGGGTAGCTGCCATCGGCGTTCAAGGGAGGGTTGATGTCCCAGACGTGCTCCACCAGTACCGGCAAGATTCCGGCTTCCTGAAATTCGTGCACGCCCTGTGCCACCAGACCCGCTCCGAAGAGGATCAACAAGATGCTGGTCACCGTGAAGAACTTCTTGAGCTCTAGCCGTTTCGATCCGGCAAAGACGAGGTATCCAAGGACTCCGGCAGATAGCACCCCAGCCAGGGCCCCGAAAAGGCTGGATCCGGCCGCCAGGCTTGCCGCTCCCAGGAAAATGACTGTCTCGATGCCCTCCCTCAGCACCGACACAAAGACCAGCAAGAACAGCCCCAGACGGTGCGCCTGAGCAACCTCCGTGGCCACTCTCTCGCTCAACTCGGCCGCGATATGCCGCTGCCTCATCATCCACAGGATCATCGTGGTCAGCAGCGCTGCGCCGATGAGCATGGTGGCGCCCTCGAAGATCTGTTCAGCCCGGCCGGTGAATCCGCCGGCAATTCGCGTGAACGCAGCGGCCCCGGCAAGGCTTGCCGCCACGGCGGCGCCGACGGCCAGGAACACGACGCTCCTGAATCTCGTCTGCCCAGTCTTGGCCAGGTAGCTGAGAACGATCCCGACTATGAGAGCCGCCTCAAGGGCCTCTCTGAAAGTGATTACCAAACTTGCGATCATGGTGTGCCTTCCTC
>CAYGQI010000033.1:4303-13757 GCA_964351925.1 uncultured Anaerolineales bacterium
CTCGTATCCTCGTTCGGCCAGGGCGATGGCATGATGGCCCGTGCCGCAGGCCACATCCAGCACCCGTCGCGCCCCGTGCTCGGAGAGCAGTCTATGGAGGAACGGCATCTCTCGGGCCAGGCGCTGCTCCCAGTTCACGAAGCGGTCGTAGTCGCCGCTGAGCGTGTCCCAGAGATCGAGTCGGCTCATGACTCGTCCTCCGGATCGGACTCGACCCCCTTCAGGCGCTGATACTTCTCTGTGCCGACACACTGTTCGGCGAAAGAGCACCAATCGATACAGGACGGCCCCTGTTCGCGACTCACTCGAGTGTCACAGTGAGGGCATCGAGTGGAGATCTCATCCGACCATATCTCTACCTCGGAGCCGCACTGTGGGCATTTGATGTCTTCGGGTCTGGCCTCTCGGATGTTGATTGCTCCCGGACAGCCTTCAAACAGTGACATCATCTCCTCGCTCTCTAGCCGTGAATCAGTGCGGGCAGGCACCTGGTGCACACCCAGAGGCTCTGCCCCTGCTGACGGCAAGGCAGCAAAGTGCGCTCCTGTTCTGAGTGACCACATTGGAAGCAGGTCTGAACGATGTACCTGGGGGCTTGCCCATGCTGTCGCGCTTCCACGGCAGCCTCGTTAAAGGGCACCGCCTCTCGTTGCTCTATGCTCAGTGCTCCCGTGGGACAGACGCCCAGGCAGAAACCGGCGCCGTCGCACAACTCCTCCTTCAGCACCCGGGCCTTCCCATCCACCAGCTCGATCGCTCCTTCCGCGCAGGGAATCACACACAGCCCACAGCCGGTGCACAGTTCCTCATCAATGCTCACGATCTGACGTGTTGCCATGGTAACCTCCGTCCCCTATGCTTGATCCGGAAGGATGATCTCGAACGTGCGAGAGATCGCCCCCACCGGACAGAGTTCCTCGCAATCACCACAGTACCGACAATCCTCGGGGTGCGAGAAAACTACATGCTGATCTTGCAGAGCCAAGGCCTCCACTGGACACACGAGTACACAATCGCCGCACCCAGTGCAAAGCTCATCATCGATCGCCGGTGTTCTCAAGTCTGCTTCAGTCATCGTAGTCCCCCCATAGAAAACGGTCGGCCCTGTTGCACTATCATTGTACGGCAGAGCCGACCGCCTGTCTGTGACAAAAGTCCCACCCTGGGATAGTGGCTAGAGCATTGCTTCTCTTTCCAACCCCTCCCGGTCCAGGATGACGATCCGATGCCGGTCCAGTTGGATGAAGCCCGCGTCTTCGAAGGTGCGGAGGGCTCGCCCCACCATCTCCCGAACGGTGCCAAGCTGGGCGGCCATCTCTTGCTGAGACGTGAGCCGTGAGGCTTCACTTCCGGTCTGCGCCTGAGACAGCAACAGTTTGGCCAGGCGGGCACTGACCGTGCGCAGCGACAGATCCTCTACCAGGGAGAGGAGTTCGCGGGAGCGCGCCGCCAGGTTGTCGATGATCGCGGCGGCCAGCGCCGGGTATCTGCTCACGAGCTGGCGCATGGCCTCACAGTCTACGACCCATAGCGTGGCGTCCAGCGCGGCCATGGCGCTGACTGGATTGGGGCCCCCGTCGAACACGGCGACTTCGTTGAAGAACTCTCCTGGACCCAGCAGCTTGACGACCTGTTCTCTGCCCTCCGCCGAGACCTTGTACAGCTTCACGCGTCCCTCCTCGATGATGTGCAGCCCTGCACAGGGGTCTCCCTCGAGGAAGATCACCGCGCCCCTTCCGTAGTTTCGGCTGATGGCTCTCGCGGCTGCTGCCTCCATGGCGGCCGTGTCTAGACGGGCAAAGTAGGGCACGGAGTGCATGAGCCCCAAGGCCCTGTCTGGTGGGTTGGCGCTCACAGGATTCGCTCCCGGTACGAAGGAGGCCAAGTCACGGTATCTCGCTCAGCCTTTGCTTGAGATAGACGATGCTGTCCACTGGTGTGGGATCAGTGCCGTTGAGGGCCGCCAGGTAGTAGCTCACGAAGTCCACGAAATGGATCGCCCACAGCATCTGGGACAGGCGACTCTTGCCTGGGACCTGGATCGCCTCATGGGCAATGCCTCTCTGAGTGAGGATTTCCCCGGTCACCTCGATGCGAGCCTGATGGCGGGGGTGGTACAGGTCCGATGCCAGCATCAGTACGTACAGGTGTGGCGCCAGGCAGCTGGGGAACTCGTAACCCGCCACGGCGTTGTGATTCAACTCCGGCAGAACCTCCCAGAAGGCCCAGGCCTTGCTGTTCTCGTTCAACTGACACTTCCAGCGCCGCGCTACCTCGGACAAGTGCCCTGCACCGTAGAACACGGGCAGCTTTCCCTCCAGGCGGCGAGCGAGTTGCTTGGCCGGGTTGTCGGCCTCCGGGACCTCCACCCCTATGCGTGGGTGCAGGCGCTCGAGAGATGTTGTCGCCTCTTCGAGTTGCCCCGACTTGCCAGCGATGTAGCCCAGTTCCTGCAAGACCACGAGGAGTGTCACGAAGGAGTAGCCAAGAGCGGCACGAGGCTGGGCTTCATACTCGAAAGTGATCAGAGGAAGGTTCCTTCTCCTGCAGGTCTCCGCCAACTGGCCACCGGTGGTGATGGCCGCGGCCATGGCGCCTCGCTCTAGCGCCTGCCCGAAGGCCCATAGGGTCTCCTCGGTGTTGCCGGAATAGCTGGAAGCGATAACCAGCGTCTGATCGCCGACGAAGGCTGGCAGGTCATAGTCCCTGTTGACGAAGATCGGTACGGAGCACTCGTCCCGAACGAGAGCGCATACCAGGTCGCCGCCAATGGCCGAGCCGCCTATGCCCAGGATCACGATGGAGTCGGCCTGCCGGTAGTTCGCGGGCAGAGAGCACCTCTCTGCCAGGGTCCTGGCTTCGCCGCACTGTTTGGGGAGCTCGGCGATACGGGTCCGCATGTCATGGGGGTCCGTGCTCTTCAGGTATTCGATGTCGTCCAGATCAACGGTGGTCATTCGTCCTCCATGGATAGCCAGATGCGGTACACCTCCGCCCTGGGTCGGCCGCCCATCTTGGCCACTTCCTTCACTGCCTCTGTTCCCGAGAAGCCCTCTCTCCTGAGTCGCCTGAGAGCATGCTCCACCTTGTCGGGCTCCCAACTCGCCTCCTCGGCCCCGTCGATGACCAGGGTCACTTCTCCTCGCGGCGGGCCGCTCTGGAAGTGGTCGATGACCTGGCTGGTGGTCCCGCGCACCACTTCCTCGTGGAGCTTGGTCAGTTCCCTGGTGACCGCCAGCGACCGTTCCCCCAAGGTCTCCTTGATGTCCTCCAGAGTGTCCGGCAGGCGGTGGGGGGCCTCGAAGGCCACGATGGTGCGAGTCTCGCCAGCCAGAGACGAAAGCAGACGGATGCGCTTCCCACGCTTGCGTGGCAGGAAGCCCAAATACAGGAAGCTGTCGGTAGGCAGGCCGGAAACGACGAGAGCGGAAATGAGGGCCGAGGGGCCGGGGATCGGAACCACTGCGAATCCATTCTCCACGGCGGCCTTGATCAATTCGTACCCGGGGTCCGAGATGCCTGGCATGCCAGCCTTGGAGATCAAGGCCACGTCCTGGTGCTCCAGGGCTCGGAGAATGTACTCCAGCTTGGTCAGCTTGTTGTGCTCCCAATAGCTGGTGAGAGGGGTCTTGATGTCGTAATGGGAGAGAAGCCTGTGAGCGGCTCTGGTGTCTTCGGCCGCCACGAGGCCGACCTGGCCTAGGATGCGCAGGGCGCGCAGGGTGATGTCTTCCAGGTTCCCAATGGGCGTGCCGACCACATACAGCGTGCCCACCTATCTTCGCCTCCGGCCGATAGCATATACAAGCGCTATGCTTTTGTCAAGGGATTGCGGGTCTCACCAGTGGTGTCATGCGACGGTCTGCCGACTCAGTTGGCGCAGCAGGCGGGGGGCAAGTGGCCGCGGATGGCTTGAAAAACGGGGAGCCATAGTGTAATATGTATTAAAGAGGAGCTTGTTCCTCGGAGGCATGGGTATGGAGCACAACGGGACGGGAGTATGGGAAGAGGCCAGCGAGCTGGTCGAGTATCCTCTGCTGGCGGTGCGTGATACAGTCGTCTTCCCCCATATGATGATACCTCTCTTCGTGGGCCGGGATCGCTCCTTGCGGGCTGTGGACGAAGCCCTGGACGGCGATCACTGCATCGTGATCGTAACCCAGAAAGAGGACGATATCCTAGACCCGACCCCAGAGGACCTTTACGACATAGGGACAGTAGCCTCCATCGCCCGGATGCTGCGCATGCCGGACGGCACCACCAGCGTCCTCGTGGAGGGCTTGCAGCGGGCGCGGATAGTGGAATACACCCAGACCCAGAGCTTCTATCGGGTCAAGACCAGTGCGATCTTCGAGGAAGTAGAGGAGCAGCCCCTGACGGAAGCCCTGACGCGTGCGGCCCTGGCTCTGTTCGAGAAGTGCGTGCAGCTGAGCCATTCTCTTCCTGAGGACGCCTTCGTCACCGCCATGAACGCGGAGGACGCGGGCTGTCTGGCTGACGTCATCGCGTCTCACTTGAGTCTGGATATCGAGGAACGGCAGGAGATACTGGAAACGCTCGATCCCATCTTGCGTTTGCAGAGGCTTAGCGTGCTGCTGGCCAAAGAGCTGGACGTGCTGGAACTCGAGGATCAGATACAGTCACAGGTTCAGGAGGAAGTTGACAAGAGCCAGCGGGAGTTCGTCCTGCGGGAGCAGATGAAGATCATCCAGCAAGAACTGGGTGAAATGGATCCACTTGTGGCGGAGAAGAACGAGCTCCGGGACAAGATAGCTGCCACTGGGATGCCCGACGAGGTCAGGGAAAAGGCCGAGCAGGAGCTGTCCAGGATGGACATCATGCCGCCTATGTCCCCAGAGACGGGCGTGATTCGAACCTACCTGGATTGGCTGATCGATCTGCCCTGGGCAAAGAAAACCAAGGACACCTCCGACGTGTCGAAGGTGGCCAGGCTTCTGGACCGGGAGCACTATGGTCTGCCCAAAGCCAAGGAGCGCATCGTAGAGTACATGGCCGTTCGCAAACTCGCTGGCGAGAAAATGCGCAGCCCCATTCTGTGCTTCGTTGGTCCTCCTGGTACCGGAAAGACCTCCCTCGGCAGGTCCATCGCCAAGGCTCTGGGCAGGAACTTCGTTCGGGTGAGCCTGGGCGGGATACGCGATGAGGCGGAGATCAGAGGCCATCGCCGCACCTACATCGGAGCATTGCCTGGCCGCATCATACAAACCATGCGGCGTGCCAAGAGCATCAACCCCGTCTTCATGCTGGACGAGATAGACAAGGTCGGTAGTGACTTTCGCGGAGACCCGGCGGCTGCCCTGCTGGAGGTCTTGGACCCGGAGCAGAACCACGCGTTCTCTGACCACTATCTGGATGTGGACTACGATCTGTCCAAGGTGCTGTTCATCACTACGGCGAATTTTCTGGACCCGGTTCCCCCGGCTCTGGAAGACCGGATGGAGGTTATTGAGTTCCCAGGCTATATCGAAGAAGAGAAGGTGGAGATCGCCAAGCGCTTCCTCATACCCCGTCAGAGAGAGGAACACGGCCTCAAGGGGCTGAGGTTCTCTGATCAGGCTCTGCGCAAGATGATTCGCGAGTACTCGTACGAGGCTGGGGTGCGCAACCTGGAGCGGGGCATCGCCACTATCTGCCGCAAGGTGGCAAGGACCAGGGCCGAACGCAGACGAGCACCTCACCTTATCACTCCGCAGTCGCTCACCAAGTATCTTGGTCCCCCGCAATACACCTATGGGATCATGGAGGAGAGTGATGAGGTGGGCCTGGCGACAGGGATAGCATGGACCGCCGCGGGAGGTGACACGATAACCGTGGAGGTCACACTGATGGAGGGCAAGGGAAACCTCATCCTCACCGGCCAGTTAGGCGATGTGATGCAGGAGTCTGCCCAGGCCGCCCTCAGCTACACGCGTTCCCATGCGACAACTCTGGGCATCAAGAAGAGCCGGTTCGACAAGATGGACATTCACATCCACGTCCCCGAAGGTGCCATCCCCAAGGATGGACCCTCGGCCGGGGTGACCATAGCCACAGCACTCGTCTCGGCACTGTCCAGCCGGCCCGTCCATCGGGAAGTGGGTATGACCGGCGAGATCACCCTGAGAGGACGTGTGCTGGGTATCGGGGGTCTCAAGGAGAAGGTCCTGGCTGCCCATCGCGCGGGCTTGAAGAAGGTCCTCCTTCCCAAGAAGAATGAGAAGGATCTGCAGGACATACCCAGGAAGGTGAGGAAGGACCTCGAATTCATCTTCGTGGAGCGAATGGACGAGGTGCTGCCTATAGCTCTGATGCCGCCTCCCCCCACCAATAGCAGGAAGCGGCCCAGTAGCGGAGCGACCTCGTAGATTCGCGTCGAACAGGGTCAGGCAAGGGCGGGATCGGCGTTGCCCCCGATAATCCAAGGAGGGGAACCGGAAGGACCCTGATGCGGGGCCCGTTCGTGGTCTCGCACCTCGCATCGCTGCCTCGCTCGAGAGGCTGTATCGACACGCACGTGGGCCACTGTGCCCGGTAGGGAGGGTTGGCTACCCGGCCGCACTGCGCCCCATGGGAGTATCGGAACAGACCCCGATCCACTTTCTTGCGGGACCGTGTCCGTCTGGCAGAGGGCCCTAGCTGATTTTGCGCAGGCGACGCTGGTGAGCTTCTTGCATCATTCGCGCATGGGCGGCCATGGCGCTAACCGCCGCGATTCCAGGCTTGTTGCTGGGACTACGCTGAGATCCTTGGAGGACGTCTTCTGCTGGGCTCCTGGCACCGCCTACGAGAGAGGGGCTCGAGCGGGTATACTAAGGAGATGCGATGAAGGAACTGAAGGATAGAATCCTCGCCGAGGGCAAAAACATGGGAGGCGGTATCCTGAACGTGAACAGTTTCCTGAACCATCAGGTGGATTGTCGTCTGATGGTTCGCATCGGGCAGGAACTGGCCTCCAGGTTTAGCTCGGATGACGTAGACAAGATACTCACCGCTGAGATCTCGGGGATTGCACCGGCCCTTGAGGTGGGCGTGGCTCTGGGGCTGCCCGTCGTGTTCGCTCGCAAGATTTGGTCGGTGACCATGCCGCCCGATTCTTACGAGCGCATGGTGCCCTCACATACCAAGGGCACCATGGTCCAGTTGATCGTGGCTCGCGAGTTCTTGGCCCCAGATGACAGGGTGCTCATCATCGACGATTTCTTGGCCTCTGGTAGGACGATCGACGCCCTCGCCAGCCTGGTCAAGGACAGTGGCGCCGATTTGGTAGGCATTGGCGCGGTAATCGAGAAGGCGTTTGAAGGGGGGCGCGAGCGGTTGGCGCCCCTCAATGTGCCCATCGAATCTGTAGTCATCATCGAGAGCATGGAGGATGACAGGATCGTCTTCAGATAGGTGGCGGAGATGACGACGGGAAAAGGCGATGCCATAGCGGTCATAGACTTCGGGTCCCAGTACAGCCAACTCATCGTGCGGCGGGTTCGCGAAGCTCGCGTGTACTGTCAGTTGATCGCCTATGATGCACCGGAGGAAGAAGTCCGCAGTCTGGGGCCGCAGGGCTTCATCCTCTCGGGAGGTCCAGCCAGCGTCTACGGCAAGGAGGCGCCTGCTCTGCCGCCCTACGTTCTGAGGAGCGGCCTGCCAGTGCTGGGCATCTGCTATGGCATGCAACTCCTGGCGGCGGAGCTAGGGGGTCGCGTAACCAGAGCACAGAAGCGCGAATACGGCCTGGCCGAACTGCAGATCAGCGATCTTGCTTCGCCGTTGTTTGCCGGGGTCCCTTTCTCGCAGCCAGTGTGGATGAGCCATGGCGACTTCATCGAGCGACTACCGCCTGGGTTCAGTGCGCTGGCCTACACAGCCAACTCGCCCCTCGCGGCCATGGGAGACCCAGACCGCAAGCTCTACGGCCTTCAGTTCCATCCCGAGGTATCCCACACGCGACACGGTGCGCAAATCATCTCCAATTTCGTGCATACCGTCTGTGGCTGCAAGGAAACGTGGACACCGCAGTCCTTCGTCGAGCGGAGTGTAACCCACATCAAAGACCTCGTGGGAGGAGCCAAGGTTATCTGCGCACTATCTGGAGGCGTCGACTCCACAGTCACCGCCGCTCTGGTACACAGGGCTATCGGCGACCAGTTAACCTGCATCTTCGTGGATCACGGACTCTTGCGGAAAGGAGAGGTCGAGCGCAACAGAGACCTATTCCGGCGCTACCTGAGTCTCCACGTGATCTATGTTGACGCGCGGACGAGGTTCCTCGAACGCTTGCAGGGAGTCGTAGACCCCGAGAGCAAGCGGCGAATCATCGGCGAGCAGTTCATCCGAGTGTTTGAGCAGGAAGCCGCGAACCTGGGCCCCATTCAGTATCTGGCTCAGGGTACGCTCTACCCCGATGTGATCGAGAGCGCCGGAATTGGTCGGGGTGGCGCCGCGCGCATCAAAGCGCACCACAATGTGGGAGGGCTGCCTTCGCACATGGCCTTCTCCCTCCTCGAACCGCTGCGGTATCTGTTCAAGGATGAAGTGCGCCAGGTGGGCCTGGAGTTGGGGCTGCCAGAGGATGTGGTATACCGTCATCCGTTCCCTGGCCCAGGTCTGGCGGTGAGGATCGTGGGAGAGGTGACGGAAGAGCGGCTGGCCATAGTCAGAGCTGCGGACAGCATCGTCATGGATGAGGTCCGGAGGGCTTTCCTGTACCGTGACATCTGGCAGAGTTTCGCCGTCCTCACGCCGATCAGGAGCGTCGGGGTGATGGGCGACCAGCGCACCTATGATTACGTCGTCGCCGTGAGGGCCGTGAGCAGCGAGGATGGCATGACCGCTGATTGGTTCCCTATGCCGCCGGAGGTTCTCAGTCGCATCTCCACACGCATCGTCAACGAGGTGCCTGGCGTCAACAGGGTGGTCTACGACGTGACGAGCAAGCCTCCTTCGACCATAGAGTGGGAGTAGCCGCGAAGGGTCACTCCCGAGGGTGCCCCACCGGAATGAGATATAGAGGCCGGTGATCGGCGGGCAGGCCGAGGGCGGCCTGGACCAAATCGTCGTAGAAGGCCCCGATAGGCACTGCCCCCAGCTCCAGGGCCACAGCCTGCAGCAGCATGTTCTGCGCTGCATGGCCCGCCTCCATGTGGACGTACCGCTCGGCCCGTTCTCCGTACTTGGCCTCAGTGCGCTCGTAGACAGCAGCGATGACGAAGATGGCAGAGGCCTGTCGAAGGGCATCTTGCCTCAGGCCCGCTTGCCAGAGATCCCGGCGCAAGTCGTTCTTTGAAACGGACTCCACGGCATGCCCCTGCGGAAGGTAGTGATAGGCCCCGTCCGGCAGCGCCACATAGATCTCCAAGGGGTAAAGAGCACCAGCTGAGGGTGCTGTACGCAACCCGCCGGGATCGGTGATACCTTGAGCCGACCACAGCAGTTGCGAGATGTCCGCCCAGGACAGGGCTTC
>CAYGQI010000034.1:0-4438 GCA_964351925.1 uncultured Anaerolineales bacterium
CTGACCCCCAGGCGCCTGGCCCCCTTGACGTAGCCCTGCACCACTCCCGAGGGGTCGGCCAGCCCATCGCCGCCGTTGAAGGTGCCGGCCAGTATGCCCTTGGTATCGACCGGATAGGCCCTCTCCTCTACATGCTCGGGCGATAGCCACTCTGTGTCCACCCCCAGGCAACGCTGCAAGGCCACGTTCTCCCGGAAGATCTGGACGTCCTCCTCTCTGGAGAGCAGGAACAGGTAACCGCAGTGCCTCAGGTCTATCTCCTGCTCCAGCTCGTCAGCGAAGCGCTCCAGCATAGGGATACTGTGCAGGGAGAGCCGGATGTCTATCTCGTTGGAGAACTGGTAGCGGATTCCCCCCGCGCAGCGGCCCGTGGATTCCTCACCAAGGAACCTGTTTCTCTCCACAAGCAGGACGTCGGTACATCCTTTGCTGGCCAGATGGTAGGCTGTGCTCACCCCCATCACGCCCCCGCCGATGATCACGACGTCGGCTGTCTCAGGAAGCATGGCCTCTCCACCCATGTTTCACAAGGGTACAAAGCAACTGCATGTTCGCGCTCTGCGCAAGCTGTGCCGGCAATGGGGAACCCTGTGCAGCGTGAGGAAAAGGATCAACCCGTGCGCTGCTGCCGCCACGATTCGAGGAAGTCCCCTACATCATCGAAGGCCAGGTCTGGCTGGTAGGGCGAATCCTTCAATTCCTCGCGCCTCGTGATCCCGCTGAGGACCAGCACGGTGGTGATGCCAGCGTTCTTCCCGCCGAGGATGTCCGTCTCCAGGCGGTCCCCGATAATGGCCGTGCCGTCCTGGACGACCCCCATCTTCTCCATAGCCAGTTGGAGGAGCGTCGGTTGGGGCTTGCCGATGATCAGGGGCGTGACGCCCGTCGCCGCCTCCAGAGCGGCCAGGTTGGCCCCATTCCCAGGCACCAGACCTTCCTCCGTGGGAAGGGTGGTATCGGGGTTAGTGCCGACGAAAGTGGCGCCCGCCCTGATGGCCAGGGCGGCGACCCTCAGCTTGTCCCAGGTTAGCTGGCGGTCCAGGCCCACCACCACGTACTGGACTTCCCTTTCTGTGAGCTCAAACCCCCGCTCCCGCAGTGCGGAGAACAGGCCGTCCTCGCCGATGGCGTACACCCTGGTCCCTGCGGGCGCCACCCGGGCGATGTGGAGGGCCGAGGCTTGTCCGGAAGTGAGGACGCGCTCCTCGGTCACTTCCATGCCCATGCCCGCGAGCTTGGCCACGTATTGCCCCGGCGTCAAGGTGGAGTTGTTGGTGGCCAAGATGAACGGCACCCCCGCTTCAACCAGGTAGGTCAGGAACTCCCGCGCACCGGGCAGGCTCTCTTGCCCACGATAGAGGACCCCGTCCATGTCCACGATCAGATTGCTGATCTGTCTCAGCACGTTCACGTCGTGCTTTCGCTGACTCATCAAGACCCTATACCGTCGCTTCTTTGTCAGACCCTGCTGCCGTCAAGGGACTCCAGGTGACAGGTGTCGTTGAGGAGCAGTACTCGATACCGGCCGTGCGCGCCCTGGAGAACGTTGATCGCGGCGTTATCCTGGCCGATCCTCCAGAAGGCATCGCCGCCCAGCCCCAGAGCCGAGCAGATCAGGACGCGGTTGACCACCACGTGGGAGACCAGAAGGATCGTCTCTCCCTGATGGGCGCTGGAGATCTCTACCAGAGCGCACCAGGCTCGATCCTGGACCTGTCGGAGGCTCTCCCCTCCAGGGAATCTGGTCAAGAGTGGAGTGTGCACCCAGGTCTGGTGGACTTCGGGGTCCTGAGCACGCGCTTCCTCCGCGGACAGCCCGGCCCACACACCGTAGTCCGCGTCGGCGATCCCTTCCAGTATCGCCACCTCCAGGCTACAGGCCTCCGCGATGGGTTGTGCCGTATGCAGCGCTCTCTTGAGGGGGCTGGAGTAGATGGCTCCGATTTGCCAGCCGGACAGCCTCTGGGCGGCTGCCCGCGCCTGGCGGCGGCCCGTCTCGTTCAGTTCGATGTCAGTGCGGCCCCGAAACCTCTCCACCCGGTTCCACTCCGTTTCTCCGTGGCGCACGAGGACCACCCTCGTCTCCTTGTCACCTGGCGTCTTCATACTCGTCCACCGTGTCGATGTCCAGGAAGAGAGTCGGGTCGCGCACTTCCACCGTCTCCACCTCGTGCTCGTGGCGCTCGATCACCTGGCGTCCACCCTGGTCTCCCTGCATCTCGAGGAGTTCGGGGAAGAGAGTACGCGCGAAGAGCACTGGGTTGCCTCTCCGTCCCCGATACACCGGGATGACGATAGGCGCCAGCGTGCGGCGATACCTGGCCAAGATGCTGTCTATCAGTTCGGGCGTGACATGGGGCTGGTCGGCCAGTACGAACAGGCAGGCGTCGCAGCTCTCCCGCAGCACCCGGAGGCCGGCCCGAACCGAACCGCTCTGTCCCCGCTCCCAGTCCTCGTTGATCACTGTCTCCACCCCTCTGTCCCTGACCAGGGCGCTGATAGCCTCCCTTTCGTGGCCGAGGACCACCACCACCTGATCCACAGAGGAGTCCAGTACTCTGTCCACGACGTGTTCCAGGAGAGTCTTTCCTTTCCACGGGAGCAGTTGCTTGGGGGAGCCGAAGCGGCGCGACCCTCCTGCCGCCAGCACGATGGCCGCCACCCGCCCCCACACCTCCTTGATCGGGTCCTCCTGAGCCACGGCGCAGAGCAGCACGCGCTGTACCCTGGTCGACTCGAGGAGTGCGCCAGCAATCTGCCGGGCACTCTCCAATCTGGCATACGAAACCTTATTGATCAGCGGCATGACCCGGGCCTCGGGGGGTGCGTTCTTCAGGCCGCCTTCCGGGTGCAGCAACACGGCTGACACCAAGTCAGGGGTGATAATCTGGCCCAGCTCAGCCCCAGTCACCTGGGCCACGATCTCCGGGCGGTGAACGCAACGCTCGTCCAGCGGCCGGCCCACGGCATCGGCTGCGGCTACCGGTAGAAGCACGGACGTGGTCGCCGGGATGACAGGTTCGTAAGGAGCAGGCGCCTTGAGGGATCGGCCCTTGGCACCGTCGGCTTCCACGATGACGGCATCCACCTCGGCAAGGGCGACCAGTGCGTCAACCAGGGAAGGGTCGACGCCGATCAACTTTCCGTCAGCTTGGGAGAAGCCCGAGGCCACGGTGATGCGACTGAAGGCCGCCAGCGCGCGCCGGGCCTTCTCCAGCAGCGCGTCTCCCTCTGGTTCCAGGATGGTGTGGCCGCATCGCCCCTCGCGACGGATCATAGTCGTGGTGGTGGTGACCACTCTCCACCCTTCGCTGGCCAGCTCCTCGGCCAGGCGGAACATGGCGGTGGTCTTGCCCCCCGCCCCGACCAGGGAGACGACCGCTTTCCGATTCAATACGAGCGCTCGAGTCAAACGCACGCTGTTCACCCACCAACTCGGTCAGGCCCACACTGTCCACCCTGGTACCTAGGACAGAACCGGTCCGGTGATACCCCAGGCACTGGGGCCGCGGTTCGTGGCGCCTGTCCTTCAACGGACTGAACACAGAAAGTAGGACAAGCTGGAGGCTTGTCCTACGGTGGCGAGCAGTGGCGGTCTCGTCGCCAGGCGGGCCCAGATCAGAGCATCTCCAGGGCGCGAGTGGGACACCGTGTGACGCACAACCCGCAGCCCTGGCACAGAGCCTCGTCCAGTTGAGCCTTCTCGTCGGCTACCGCGATGGCATGGTAGACGCAGCTGGTCTCACAGAGCCCGCAGGCGGTGCACAATTCCACATTCAATCTGGGCGGCAGGTGAGTCGTGCGGAATCCGCGCTGCTCGAGCTTCTCGATGGTCAGCCCCTTGATGTCGTTGACCGAAGCGTAACCGTGGTCATCGAGCCAGCCGTCCATCTCTTCGACGATCTTGCCGAAGACGCTGGGGCCTTTGAGGATCGCTGCGGTGCAGATCTGCACCGCGGAGGCACCCACCATGAACATCTCGATGACATCCGTGCCGCGGGATACCCCTCCCACACCGAAGATGGGCAGATCGACGGTCCGGGCGATGTCGAAGACGCATCGCAGGGATAGAGCCTTGATGGCCTGACCCGAGAGCCAGCCGTATCCGTCCGCGCTGCCCATCAGCGGCAGTCCCGTCTCCGTGTCTATGCCCAAACAGGGACCAAAAGAGTTGATGGCAGTGATGGCATCGGCGCCTGCATCCTTGGCGGCCTGGGCGGCCGCCTTCATCTCTCGCCCCAGAGGGCTTAATTTGACGATGACGGGCACGTCCACCGCGTCTTTCGCTGCTCGGATGGCCGCGATCATGGGCGCGGGGTCCTCGCCTATGTAGTGGGTGGAAAGCTCCAGGGCGTCGGCAAAGGGTCTGACCTTCGGAGCGAGTTCTCCTATCTGCTCGGCCGTATAGCCCATGCTGATAATGAGGGGTAGCCCTGTC